>JABIQT010000282.1 GCA_018667995.1 Candidatus Latescibacterota bacterium | reverse complement strand
CCTCTCCGTTATATTAGCCGCCTGTTTGACAAGCCACGATAGCTCAGCTGGTAGAGCAATTCATTCGTAATGAATAGGTCGTCGGTTCGAGTCCGACTCGTGGCTCTCAAAATTCCGGATGCTGGCTTTCCCGCGGCTTCCGGTTTTTTTATGCTCACAATATACAGATGAACACAAGAGACTTTCCGATCTTCGCGCGCCAATCTCTGTTCCCATCTATCTTTTGCCAGTGACGTGTGCGGCCCCGGTAGATAGTCGAACCTCCAACAGGGCGGCCGCAGATTTTTCGCCCAATATTGAATTACTGCACGGCACGCAGATTGGATTAATCGAGAATGATATCACCAACTGATGGATTGACGGTCCTGGACTGGATGATAGTGGCATTGTACGCCGCCGGAACGATAGGTCTTGGATACTACTACAGCCGACGACAGGCGAGTGCCAGTGAGTATTTTACCGGGGGCGGACGGATGTCGCCATCACTCATTGGTATATCCCTGTTTGCGACACTGCTCAGCACGATCTCCTACCTGTCTGTTCCAGGCGAGGCCATCGGCAAAGGCCCGGTCTGGATGCTCAACATGCTGGCATTTCCTCTGGTATACCTCGTAGTCGGATATGTCCTGATACCCGTCTACATGAGACAGAGAGTTACCAGCGCTTATGAATTACTGGAGGCTCGTCTGGGGCTGGGTATTCGACTGCTCGGTGCGCTCATGTTCATCGCGTTAAGACTGGTGTGGATGTCGCTACTCATATATCTGGCCTCATCCGCTATGGCCGTGATGCTGAGTGGCGACGAAACCTGGATTCCGGTGATCTCAGTCTGCACGGGTGTCGTCGCCGTGATATACACGTCGCTGGGGGGCATCAGGGCTGTGGTGATTACGGATACGTTTCAGACTGTGCTGATGCTCGGGGGTGCGTGGCTTGTCATTGGAATAGTGACTTACTCCCTCGGCGGCTTTGGATGGGCGCCCGCGGAATGGCAGCCGCAATGGGATGTTCAGCCATTCTTCAGTTTTGATCCCGCGGTCAGACTGTCAGTGCTGGGTTCGATTCTGTCCTCTGCAGTGTGGGCAATATGTACAGCGGGAGGCGACCAAACCGCTGTACAACGGTTTATGGCGACACGGGACGCGGCGGCAGCGCGCCGATCCTATGCCACTCAGCTCGTAGTGAATGTTGTCGTGGTCACGACCCTCTGGATAACAGGTTTTGCTTTGATGGGGTATTACCAGGCATATCCAGATCTGTTGCCAGTTGGTATCGATCTGGACGTGGAGGCGGATCGTGTTTTTCCACATTTCATAGCATACTATCTGCCGCCAGGTGTTTCTGGCCTTGTTGTTGCCGCCATGTTTGCGGCGGCCATGTCTAGTATAGATTCTGGCGTCAACTCAATCACTGCCGTGATAAGCACCGATTTTGTCGATCGCCTGGGACGTCCTACAGAATCGGACAGAGGGCATACCCGGATGGCACAGATAATCGCCTGGTCTGTTGGGGCTGTAGTCGTGGGATTCAGCTCACTGATCGGAGAGGTACCCGGGAATATCACCGCGGTGACAAACAAGACCACAAACCTTCTGACAACACCGATATTTGCACTTTTCTTTTTTGCACTATTTGTCCCGTTCGCTCGACCAGCAGGCGTTGTCGCGGGAGCCGTCTGCGGCATCAGCGTGGCAGGCCTGATAGCTTTTTCGGGTCCCTTATTCGGCGTCGATGCTCTGACGGGAGAAGATCCGGTGAGTTTTATGTGGATCAGTCCGATTGCTCTCTGCGTCAACATGGCGGTTGGCACTACGGTCAGTTGGATACTCTGCATGAAATACCCGGAAAAAGAATAGGCCTCAATATCGCCGCTTTGGTCTTCGGATAAGATGTCTCTAAATTCCCACGGTTCTCCCGAATTGAAGGTTTGGTCTTGGGCCGCCATTGGTATGAAATTGGATGTTCCTGGGGAGTCGGGTATAGGACTTTTCAGGCAGGTTTTTCAGATCAATAACCGCTTGATGTTACCCCTGGGGCCCCGTATTATTAGTGATCAGCATGCAAAATCCACCCGTTGAGCACTTGATTTTCCAGCGCCCCGTCGAATCTACCGTTGGGCCATAGTAGTGACAGAGATATTCACTACCTTTAGCGGCTCGAGGTATCCATGCTTGGCTATGCCGGGTTAACACTTGCCGCTATATATCGTTCATACGAGAATACAACCCAAATCAAAATAAATGAGGAGGAAGAATGTCCGTACATACGGAGACTGCAACACTTGGTGGAGGATGCTTCTGGTGTCTCGAGGCACTTTACCAGACGGTTAAGGGTGTGTCAAAGGTGGTTTCCGGCTATGCCGGCGGCGAGGTAGACAACCCAAGCTATCAAGCAGTCTGCGACGGCACTACTGGGCACGCTGAGGTAGTTCAGCTAACCTTCGATCCATCCGTAATCAGCTATAATGATATTCTGTACATCTTCTGGAGAATTCACGATCCAACGACCCTGAATCGCCAGGGAAATGACGCTGGAACGCAATACCGATCAGTCATACTGTATCACAATGATACGCAGAGGTTGCTTGCTGAGAAATCTCTGCTGGAAGCAGATGCCTCACCTCTCTGGCCCGGTCCTGTTGTCACTGAATTGGCAGCGGCAGGCTCCTTCTATGCGGCGGAAGATTATCATCAGGACTATTACCTCAATAACCCACGACAACCTTATTGCTCCATGGTCATTGACCCCAAAGTTCAGAAATTCCGTGAGTCCTTTACGGAGATGCTAAGACCGGCGAATGATTAAAAAGGTTATGGCTACGATAGTACAGGTCGCTTGTTGCCTGCTGTTAACTGGAAGCGCCGCGGCTCAACCGTTCGACAGTCCAGTGCCCATCAGTACACAGGGCTCGTACGGTGCCTCCAAAATGATAGAGGGGCTGAGTACCGAATCCAGCATACTTCTGGCTATCGCCGGCGGCACCGCATCCGATGTGATCGCGTTCAGTTTTCGTCAATCCGGATCCTGCATCGAGAATGTTTTTTATATCCGCTGGATGAATGAATACAGGCCGAGATGTCTTCTGACGATTCCCGCAGGCTCAATGTATACGACGAAAACATCATGTATAGCGACGAACTTTCACAGCGCGTTCTCCCCAAAGCGATGGATGCCGTTTATACTACGGGGCGTGACGAACAGAAACACTTCTACTTTCTCCTATTTTACAATGAAGTCCGGGGCCTTACCTGCAACAGAGTCCTCTTCCTCGATGCAGGGCTGGATCCGATCGATGATGTACCAAGAACCTGGTACGAGCTCCGGGAGGTCGGTAAGCGTCTAACTGATCCCGAGCGTAATGTAACGGATTCATGAACTATCGTCGCGACTATTGAGTGGGCAGAGGCCATTTGCTACAGTTTTCCTCACAGCGAACCGAAGCCATTCGGGAAGAATACGCAGCATGTCTATCCCATGATGAGTGTCCCGGTTCAGAGGGCGTTCTACGAGAACCTGGGTGATTGCCCCGACAAGGACTATCGTCTCGCCCGATTGCAGGAGTATTGTGATGAGGCAGTCGTGACTACCAACGAAAAGATGATGGAGATCGTTCCCGAGGATCAGATGGGATGGAGAAGCATCGTGTCATTCGTGATAGCCGCACGGTACCGGTTGAAAAATGAGGTTTGGAGACAGTCTTCGGGTTAACGCCAAATGGGAGGATTCATTGTGTCACTGTCAGAAATGTTCAGTTTGGAAGGTAAGGTCGCCGTCGTTACTGGGTGTCGTCGGGGAATTGGTTTGGCAATGGCTGTTGGCCTGGCCGAGGCCGGCGCAGACGTAATCGGTGTCAGCACCAGCATGGAGGAATCGAAGAGTGTTGTCGGTCAGAAGGTGAAGGAGGCCGGGCGCAGTTTCAATGGTTACTCTTGCGATTTCTCAGATAGAAAAGCATTGCACAGATTCATAGAAGAGGTGAAGGTCGCACACCCGGTTATAGACATCCTCGTCAACAATGCCGGCATG
>JABIQT010000924.1 GCA_018667995.1 Candidatus Latescibacterota bacterium | reverse complement strand
TGCAATGGACGCCATGGGCGGCGACCAACTGCCTTTTGATTCAGGCCTGATGTCGGGAGTATTGGGTTTCCTCTTGATGCTGTTTTCCGGTACGATGTACGGCGTTTTCGGGGCCGTTTTCGCAGCTGTAGCCGCTTGGCTCTACAACGTAATGGCACGATTTGTTGGCGGAATTGAGTTGGATTTCGAAATGGAAGGATCTGTGGCGTCCTTACCAGATTTATCCCAGCCGGATCCTGTTCCACTGGCAATTCCTACTCTCCCTGCTGATGAAGATCCATCACTCAGTCAGCGGACAGAGACCGATCCCCATTCCGATCCACCATCAATAACCCCGAACCATTAGATCCTCCATTGACGGTCCTTGCTACTACTATAAACCATCACGTGCGGCAGTGAAGTTGCGTCCATTTGAACTTCGCAAAATTGAATTATGCTGGTATTCTGAATTCGTAATATGCCACCGTGCATATTTCGACACATCCTCTGGCGGAGAATATGACAAGACCCACACGAGTTAGATTTGCTCCCAGTCCGACGGGCTTACTGCACATAGGCAGTGCCCACACGGCTTTGTTCAACTGGCTATTCGCCAAACGTGAACAAGGCACCTTCCTGCTTCGAATCGAGGATACAGATGCCGCCAGGTCTCGCACTGAGTGGGTAGACGCGATCTTTGAAGCGATGGATTGGCTTGGAATGGACTGGGATGAGGATATTCTCTACCAGTCGAAACGTACCGCCAGGCATCAACAAAGAATAAATGAACTACTCGAATCGGGAAGGGCTTACCGATGCTACTACACCACCGAGGAGTTGGACGAGCGCCGGCAAGCCGCCATGAAGTCGGGGGAGAATTGGCGCAACGACCGCCGATATGCCGACATCAGTACGTCTGAAGAGGAAGAGCTAAAGGCCGAAGGCCGCCGGTCTGTTGTTAGATTGGCTATTCCCGAGGGGAAAACCAGTTTCTGCGACCGGGTACTCGGTGAAATTGAGATCGACAACAGCACGCTTGATGATTTCGTGATTGCGAGATCGGACGGGTCACCGCTCTACCATCTTGCTGTAGTGGTCGATGATATTGATATGAAGATATCCCATGTGATCAGGGGTATGGATCACGTCTCCAACACCCCGAAACATATTCAGCTCTTCGACGCATTCGGATATGAACTGCCTGAATTCGCCCATCTGCCTATGATATTGGGCGCGGATAAGAAGAAATTATCCAAAAGGCATGGTGTTGTTTCGGTCATGGAATACAAAGAATCCGGCTATCTGTCGGACGCGGTTGTGAACTTTCTGTTGCTTCTGGGCTGGCAGAGCGGCGATGATCAGGAGTTTTTCTCCCGGGAAGAGCTGAAGAGTCGATTCTCCCTGGATCAGGTGCACAAGCGCGATACGGTGTTTGACCTGAAGAAGTTTGAGTGGCTCAACGGCCAGCATCTCGCTACGTTGAGTACGGTGGAGTTGGTGCCTCTGGTTACGCCGTTTCTGGTGAGTGCTGGTATTCTGAATGAGGACGGGGCCAACGTTTCTGAGGAATACCTGATTCAGGTTATTGATCTGTTGCGCGAAAGATGTCGTACGTTCAAGGATTTTCCGGCACAGGCGGGGTATTTCTTTTCGGACGATTTTGAATACAATCCCAAAGCGTTGCGAAAGCACTGGCTAAAAGAACCTGAAATGGTAATCGAACGGCTGCGATGGCTCCGAGATGCATATTCGGATCTGAGCACTTTTGACGCGGGGAGTCTTGAAGAGGCCACGAGGACGTTATCTGAAATGCATGATCTGGGCGCTGCACAGTTCATTCACCCATGTCGTGTTGCGCTCACAGGACAACTTGGCGGCCCCTCTCTCTTTCACCTAATCGAGGTATTGGGTAAATCCCGTACCATCGAACGCCTGACCCGGGCACTGGATCTTGTTAGTACCATAGAAGTACCACAATGATTTCAGGATTTCTCTAAGCTTGGACCAGAGCGGTCCGCATTGCCTTTACCGTCATTTAGGACTGCCGGATATTGGGCATTTATCACTTGACGAATATAGGAATTTCATTATTATATGACGCCTGCCTCGAAGAGGTGTGGGTAGAGATATTGGGGGGTCGTTCAATGGTAGGACACATGGCTCTGGACCGTGGAATCAGGGTTCGAATCCCTGCCCCCCAGTAGCACTTGTATCATGCCAGGTCTCAGCGGCTAGCTATATTTCTTGACAGTCCCGTGGATATGAGCGCTTTTTTGAACCGTTGTGGCGGTATCGTCTAGTGGTTAGGACAGATGGTTCTCAGCCATCAAACCGGGGTTCGATTCCCCGTACCGCTATTTCTCATCTCTTTCAGGGAGTCTTGAATCCTCAAGGCTCCCTTATTTTATTGATCGATCCGGTAGTTTACGAGGCCGGTGAACTGACATTGATCTCTCATTTCAGACGACATTCCATGACTACTCTCTGCATCCGTATACTTTGCGCTATATTTGTGGCCTCCTTCGTGATGATAGGTAAGGTGTATCCGGTTTACGCCCAGAGCTCCTCCGTGCAGAATATCGACAGTGATAAACCCCGTCAGATTCGGTCCGCGGATTTACTCAAAACGGACATCATGTTCGTCGGTGCCCATCCGGACGACGAAAGCAGCATGACCGGAGCGTTGGCCAGTGAAACAATAGACGGTGGCGCCCGAGGCGCACTCGTATTCGCGACTCGCGGGGAGGGCGGAGGAAATGCCATAGGAAAACAGCTTGGTCCGTCGCTGGGTGCACTACGGGAGGCGGAGGTCAGGAGAGCTGCCTCGTTTTATGGCGTAGAGCTGGTATACTTTCTGGATAAGACAGACTTCTTCTACACTATGAGCGCTCGCGCCGCCTTCGATGTATGGGGCCACGACGACTCCCTTGCGCGACTTGTGAGGTTGGTACGCCTTCTACAGCCGGAGATCATTGTGACCATGTGGCCGGGACCCGGTACACATGGTATGCATCAGGCCGCAGCACGACTTGCTACCGAGGCTTTTTCCGCGGCAGC
>JABIQT010001057.1 GCA_018667995.1 Candidatus Latescibacterota bacterium | reverse complement strand
GTTCGAGCCGCTGCGCAGGCCGCACCAAATCCACCGCTGCCACCCCCAATTACACAGACGTCGTATGTGTAGCGCGTCATTCTGATTTTACTCCCATGGGCTGCTGAATGAGGGCTGATTGGCATAGCGACTCATAGTAACCCTCATTCTGCACCCGGCACCCGGATCGAGGTGGACGGTAAAGTGGTTGTCCTCAACGGAGATTTCCTTGCCATCCACCGTAACCGTATCGCAGCTGTGCTCTCCGTATGCACCACCCTGGACGATGACCTCACGAGCCTCGGATTGATCTAAGTTCACCAGCGAAAGGACGGCATCTTCTGCCCAAAGCTCTTCGACCAGAACGGCTACATCATCGGGTAGACCAGGCCTGCGCATTTCCGGATCGAAATACCAGAACCTGCTGTGCACGGCTTGGGATCTATACGGGGCCGGGCCACCGCAGATCATCTGAAAGAGCGTACCGACGGTTGCAGGATTATATGGATTGGTATTGTCGGACAGGCGCGTATCGGGCGTAGTTGGATCATTGTGCACCAGCGACATTCGGTCCCGCACGGTACCGAAATCGTGCTGCATGGCCTCGATGGGATAGTTGTCATTTCTGCCATCCAGGAATGAGATCCACGGGTGGTCATGGACACGATCCCTGTCCTGTTTTTCCATGGACCAGTAGTAGACATCAAGTGCGCCAGTGGCATATGGCTGTGGGCCATAATGATACCAGCCATCATCGCCATACATACGAGGATACATCGTTTCGCCATCAATGACCTTGCTGTTGGCATTTATGGCGTCGATCATGGTTCGCCATGTATCAGGATATTTGGGATCACCAGTGAGCAGGTAAGCATTTCCAAATCCCGCGATCCCCAGGTTTACGGTGTTTCTATGGGCCAATTCTCCGTTCTGCGGGACGGTGGTCGTGAAACCCCACCCGTAGCATCCGCCATACCACTTCCCATCACACGCCCCACCGATAGTACCATCCAACCCAATGTTTGATGGCAAAATGCCGTTGTTGGACTCCGCACGTTCCACCCAGGCATTGGTATAGTCGATTACCCAGTCTCTGTACTTGTCTTCCCCGGTGGCAGCAAAGGCATCGAACCCGAGACTTGTAGCTACCAGATTCGAAGGATGATCTCCTACCACATCTGTATAATCTTTAAAGTGATCGAGCATCTCTTGATAGTTTCGCTCGCCATGGAGAAGGTGGAATCGATTCTCCTCGATGGGATCTCCTGCCCAGTCGAGGGCAGTTGCTTTCCTCAACATGGGGCCCCGGCTGCCCGTGAACAGGCTTCGGACAATCCGATGTTCCGGATCGTAATTGGGAGCCTCGGAATCCTCTCCCATGTATAATGCGGACCATTGTCTCAACCGGCGTTGGTAATCCCTGTCCTTGTGATCGCACAGTCCAAGGGACCCGAAAACGGACATGCTCTCGCCGTTATGCAACCAGTCGCACATGGTCGGAAATTCCTTGTAGTACATCCCGTCTCGGGCAAACGGTACATCAACAGTTTTCGCCTCAGTATACTGCTGAATATGGCCGTCCTGCGCCTGATTGCACATATCGAGCAGAATCTCAGGTCCTCCAAGAGCGTAGAGGATTGGCCAGCCCGTCAGATTCTCTATGGCGTCATCTGGACCGTCATCACCGCCCCAGCGGGGAACACATAGCAGATATCCGCGATCGTCAAAGTACTTCTCATAGAATTCGAGGCATGCTGCCGTTACGGTGCGCATAAGTTCGCGCTCCATGACGGCCCAGGCAGGCGGTGCCATAGGCGTCTCTACCCGTACTGAGGTGGACATGTTATTCTCCTTGGTTTGCTGTTAATGTCGTTGACCATAGCGGTAAACTGGCGCGGTAAACATCGAATAGCAAGAGAATCCTGTGTCGCGAACTCGAGAAGGGTATTCCTGCGGTGTATTGAATATTGACACCCCCCACTCAATAGGTAGTTTACCTATAGTACGGAACGATGTCGCACGGTGGGTATGACGGTCCCAGGTGCAAGGTCCGTTGCAGCCTCATATTCTATAAATCTTTGATTGATTGTCAGCATTTGAGGAGTTCAAGAATGCATATACAGGATCAACTTCCAGCCGACCGTGTCACCGATGAGAACCTCCGGTTTTACAAGTCTATCGGTGTGGACTATTTGACGATCTACCCCCCGCCGGAATTCGACACACTGGCCGAGTATAAGGCCTACTTCTCTGAAATGAAAAAGAAAGCCGAAACCCATGGGCTCATCCTACAGAACATTGCTACCAAGGGCCCCGATGAGATTACGCTCGGTCTGGACGGACGTGACCGCAAATTGGAGCAGTGGAAGCATTTGCTGTGTGCCATGGGGGCTACGGGGATTCCCACGCTTGGATACAATTTCAAGCCCATAGGAAACTTTCGAACACCCAGCACTTACGGACGTGGAGGCGCATCCTACAGCACGTTCGATTACGAGTCGCATAAATCCGAGTCCCACGCCTTCCCGGACAAAGAGATAACAGAGGAGCGGCTGTGGGACAATATGGTTTACTTCTTGAGTGAGATTATACCCGTTGCCGAAGAGAACAACGTAAAAATGGCGCTGCATCCTGATGATCCCCCAATTCCCGAACCCCTTGGGGGGGCTGCCAGGATCGTATCTACCATCGACCAGTACAACAGGATCTTTGACCAGGCTCCCAGTGATTCCAATGCCATGCTGTTCTGTCAAGGCTGCGTCGCAGAAATGGGGGTGGATGTGTACGATACGATACGGGACCTGGCATCCCGAGATAAGATCGTTTACGTCCACTTTAGGAATATCCACGGCGGCAGTGACATCAGGAACGGCGGCGGACTATCTTTCTTCCAGGAGGTATTCCTGGATGAAGGCGATGTAGATATGGTGAAGGCCATGGAAACCTACAGGGATGCCGGCTTCCGCGGGCCCTACATGATGGATCATACGCCAGTAATCCCGGGTGATCGGGAAGGTAGGGAAGGACATGCGTTCGCGACCGGATATATCCGAGCGCTATTACAGACCGTGTACAGGTGATGTGGAGAAAATCAGATCATTCTTTGTTCGCGTGAGGTGGCTGGCGCTCATGCCGGGCTACATCGCTCGCTGGGACAATGATGAAGGAGGGGCTTCTGAACCTTCTGGTACCCTTTTGACCAAATAGTTCGCGCACTGCCAGTGGTCGCGGCCGCGCCCGAGTTGCAGGTGCTCTGACATTTGGGGTACCTGCCTGCGCATCTGGATAAGTCTATAGATAAATATCAGTATCAATGTTGAGATTCGAAACATGAACCGGACCAGGTGCGAGGTCGACATGAAAGATCGGGCTATTCCAATCAGTTCGCTCATGTTCACCTATGATTTTCCGGACCCGTACAATATGTTGAGTCTTGAATGGCTCTCCCTGCCTAATGGACACAGCCGCAGGGGTTGAAAGAGCGAGACATTTGATGCGATCGTGATTCAGGCGGTTCGCGAGTGGGATTAAAAACGTAGAATGACGCTGAACGGAGACGCCGAGAAGAGCCTTGTGGAATACGTGGGTGAGGTGTCTTCGTAGCATGTGATGGATTATCAGCTCAGGAAGCCGTGGGGTAGAGGGCTTCTCGCGGATTGATGAGCAGATGTCCGTTTTGCGGTAACAACAGATCCTTATGCGACATATACATTGGCAACGAGGCCGTCGAGCTGGATCCTCCCTTTTGAGTGCACGGAGTTTATGAAATGCGAATACTGATGTTGTTGGGATTGATCGTGACTGTTTGGGCTGCGGGAGATCCGGCATTGACTGTTGCACAACCTCAGGACGAGTCCAGAATAGTGCGTGCCGCGTCGCCGCTCGTGAATCTCCTGAATGGATTCACGCTGGGGCGAAACACCTATGTTATGCCCTATGGTGCACTCGATGATTGGTTCGAACCCTACGCCGCACTGAAACTTAACCACCAGTCCTTCTTCAATAGTGAGGATTTTCTTCAGCATCACTTCAAGTTTGAATGGCACAACGATTTTTCATGGAAAATGCGTTACGTCGCCAACTCAATATCTACGAAGAACACGCGTTTGAGCTTTCTCGTGAAACAGAAACTGGATCGCGACACCTTCTTCTATGGAATTGGAAACACCACCATCTGGAATCTGAGACGGCAGGCAACATATCAGTCTATTTTTCTGGGGACGGAGCTGCGGCACGACATTTCGCAGAACGTGATTTTCGGATGGTCACCTGGAATCTGGAGATTCTCTTCCGGCTTGGTTGCAGGTGGTGATTTCGAGACGTTGGACGTGGCTCAATACGCCACGTCGAGGGTCAGCCTGAGCGACCGAAACGCCATCGACTTCTTTCGTGGGGCGCTGGAGAAACAGTGGTCAGGGTACGTAGAACTCGGGTTGCCGATCCAATCATTGGCAGCTACTTATGTGCGCTTCAATCTGCAAGGACTATCGCAGCTTCCCCTATTCTGGTCGGCACGGATGCGAGTAGGTGGCCGTTACGAGTACCTCAAAACCTCCAATGCGCAGTTTACGCCCTACAATGCCCTTCCGGAAGTAGGCTCCAGCAGTGGTTTACGCGGATATTCCAGAGAGCGGTTTCGCAATTATGCTATTGCGGCCTATTACCTGGAACTCTCTTTACCCTTCGCGCAAAATATCGATGGTTTCCTGCTGGCTGATTTTGCCCAGACATCGGCCAGCGCATCGGGGTTTCTGACCGAGAAGTTGCATAGAAACTTCGGCGCTGGGTTGCGCGTAACCAATGTCCGATTCCCCTTTACGCTCGGAATAGCGCGCAGTGTTGAAGGCTATCTCGGATTCCTCGATTTCACCATCGGTAGCGCCCTGTAATGGGTTAGTCGACGCGGTAGACGCCATTCTCCTGCACCTTATTGTAGACCTGATTGAAATCCTCTGTGCCATCATCCTCCCACAGCTCTGATTTAAAACCGCGAATGTCTCCTTCTTCCCGGCCCGTCACAGTCGTAGGCGAGATATAGGACGGTCCATAATACCGGGCGCCGTAGGGCAAGGTCAAAATGCCCACGTGCTTTGGCGGTTCTACCAGCTGTTGCTCGGAGAGGCGCCGAAGCGCGTCCTCGTCGACATCAAACCCGAGGCCGGGACCATCCGGTACGGGCGAGGATCCTTCGACGACAGGAATTCGCTCTGTCGTGATGTCCTCTTCATATTGGTCGTCCAGGTTGATGGAGTGGGCCGTATGGGTCGGTAGAACGCTCGCCATATGCATGGCCATAGCCTTACCCAGTGTGCCGCCCTCAAATTGAAGTATGACTTGCAGATTCGCCTTTCCAAACCCCAATCCTGTCGCCATCAAATCACCCATGCTGCCTGCAATCATATAGATGTCGGCCTGGCTGTGCATGATCTCCTGAATGCCTCCAAAGGGAGTGCCATGCATTATGGTTGGCAGGCCAGTGGCCTCACGTACACGTCGCCAGCCATCGATGTCTTGACGCTTCAGCGGGTCTTCGATATAGCCGACAACGGGATGATTTCGCTCCAGTTCCTTTATGATGGGTATGGTCACGCCGATGGATCGGTTCGAATTGAAATCATAGTGGATCTTGAATCCAGGCGGAGCCACTTGTTCGGCCATCTTGGTCTGCTCGAATACGTCAAAGTACGAGGAAGTATGTATCTTGAAGACACGATATCCCTGGGCGGCCGCGCGCTGAATTTCCTGCTGAAAATGCAGTGGCGACGCCGGCCTGGTCCACGCTGCCACGGGGATCCAATCTCGTAGCTTCTGTCCCATCAGTTTGTAGGCAGGAATATCGAGATGTTTGCCCATGACGTCATAGAGCGCACAATTCAAGCCTGAGTCGAAGTCTTTCAGATTATTGACAAAGTCAAATGGATTGGATCCAATCAACTCTTTGTACTTATCAGGTGCAGGTTGCCCCCAGGGACGCACTCGTTGGTCCCCATATCCAGTGAGTCCGTTGTCGGTGGTAACACGGAAGACTGTGCGTGCGTCGATGCCATAGAGATCTACTTTCCTGGTCT
>JABIQT010001052.1 GCA_018667995.1 Candidatus Latescibacterota bacterium | reverse complement strand
GTACGGCCTGAAATTTCGATTGTATGAAATCGTAAACTTCCTCGTCCAGTCGGTACCGCTCTCAGCCCCCGATCGGCCGGACTATGTCATCCGCCACTCGGACATTCGCACGCTGCCCCCCATCATGTACCCTGGTAAAATCCTGAATGCGGCGGTGAATTTTTATAGTCATGTGGATGAGACTGGGACCGATGAGGAACGAGTGGCCGCAAGGCGCGATCGACGCGAAAAACGGGGCGTTCCATATTTGTTCTTGAAACCCACGCGAGGAGCAGTCATAGGGGCCAGTGATGCCATTGTCATCCCGTATGGCAGAAATCGGACTGACTGGGAGGTGGAGCTCGGAACGGTCATAGGAAGGCCAGCGAAGTATGTCTCCGCAGCCACGGCAGTGGACTATGTCTTCGGATATACGGTGACTTTGGACATATCAGACCGCGGAGGCCGACCACCCGGTGGCGCCAGATTTACATTAGACTGGTTTGTTGGTAAGGGCCACGATACGTTTGCGCCCATGGGGCCCTGGATCGTACCCAAGGAGTTCTACGGCGACCCCATGGAGAATCTGCGTCAAAGCCTGTCCGTCGACGGCGAAATGATGCAGGAGGCCCAGGCAGGTGACATGATACACACTTTATGGGAGCTAATCGAGTATGCATCTTCGGTCGTTACCTTATTCCCAGGCGATGTGATTAACAATGGTACATCCGGGGGCACCGGTGTGGGAACAGCGGTCCGAGGTACGCAACGGTTCTTGCAGCCGGGCGAAGTAGTTGAAGCCACAATCGACGGAATCGGGACCATGAAACTCACCGTTCAGCCCGAAGGAGAGCCGGCTCCTGGAACAGGTGCCCGGCTTCCCCCGGTGGACAGCTATCGGCGTTAGATGCCGTGCTCTCGGTCGTCAGGTATCGCATCAGGAAACATAGGCAGCAGGCTCCACGGCTTCTACAGGTGGCAGTAAATCAGAACTGGCGCGCGATGCAGACACAGTAACATCCGGCGGCGGACCCAGCTCGATAATTGCCTCCACCTCTATGGCCACGCGCGAGAGAACACCCAGAACTCTGTACAGAACTCCTGCATATGCATCGACCAGATTTTCCGCCGCCCCGTGGTACCCGAGAAAATCACCTTCTTCCGGGACGCTGGGGAGTATAAAGTCGGCGAGCGAGACGGCATCAAACGCGTGGCTGAATGGATAGTCGTGAGCCGACAGCGCATCTGTCACCGCTCTGATCTGCTTCTTTAGCTCCTCGAAGGATTTACTCATGGCATTGAATGCCATCACATCTTGATCATTCTTAGCCAGACTGTCAAAATGGGTAGCCAGGATACCGGTCTTTTCATGGATCGCAAGTATAGGCGTCGCCTGAGTGGCAAGTTCCATAAACGCAGGCATCAGCCCGGCCACCTGCTTTGATGCTCGATACATAGGTTCAGACTCATCTTCCGTTTCGCAGACATCAAGCAGACGAAACACCGTGAGCATGCGCTGACTGGCCTTTTGAAAATAGTCATGAACGGTGGCCTTCTCTCCATCAGTGGGTTCTGAGTCAGAACGCCTTATTATCTCGCCAACAGTAGCTGCAGCCACATCCATATCTGCCTGCACCTCATTCATCAATTTACGCATGTCCGACACCGAGGCAGCAGGATCGGGAGTGAACTCGGTCATCTTAGCCACCAGGTCGACCGCCGGTACTGCTCCAAAATAGCGACCAATAGCCTCTTCACCAGAGCTCAGTTCATCCTCCTGATCTATCAATTCTGCCACGGATATCAGCTCAAACTCCGAGGGATCTGGCTCGATACAGACATTATAATGCTCACGCGAGGCCAGACGGCATACCTCCTCGAAATCTCTAAATAGTACGGTTGCTGGCATATTCAGGTCGATAGCGCCATCACATGGCTCCTGATTCGTATTTGCCAAACGCTGCGATGGAGAGGGATGGGTGTCTAGAAGGCCAGACTCCTCCGATGCTATCTGTTCCTTAACTCGAAGCCTCACATCGTCTGGCATGCGGCATTCATTGGCT
>JABIQT010001037.1 GCA_018667995.1 Candidatus Latescibacterota bacterium | reverse complement strand
CTTTGACTGCAGCTCAAGCGGCAGTTCACCGATCTCATCGAGAAACAAGGATCCGCCATCTGCCACCTCAAATCGGCCGATCTTCCTGCCAGTCGCACCCGTGAAGGCCCCTCGCTCGTGTCCAAACATCTCCGATTCAATAAGATTCGCCGGCAAGGAAGCGCAGTTGACGCGCACAAGGATCTTCTCTTTACGCCGGCTGAGATGGTGCACTGCCCGCGCTACCAGTTCCTTGCCCGTGCCCGTCTCACCCAGAACCAATACACCTGCGTCCGTATCCGCCACGGTCTCCACCGATTGTAGTACCTGGCGGAATGTCGGGCTCTGCCCCACAAGATCCTCGAAGCTATGCCCTGTTTCAATCTCCTGGATCAAATAGGTATTTTCCTCCTCCAGGCGTTCTTTCAACCGGGCTATCTCCTCATAGGCCAGCATATTCTCCACGGCGATTGCCACCTGACCAGCCACCTCCATGAGGAATGCGCCGTCGCTGTCGGAATACTGATCTGCCGATTTGCTGGCAAGATTGAGTGTCCCGACGGGGCCTCTTGGCGTCACCATCGGGATGAGGATTGAAACTTTAAACCCCTCCTTGCGGAATGCCTCCTGAACGATAGGCGCTTCCAGAGGGCGTAGTGGATTCTCCTCATCATCCCGATCAAATCTCTGAATCACCGGCCTCTGCTCGTCAATCACATATCCGAGTAGACTGCCTTCCCGGGGCAGCACCCGCTGCCTGAAATGCTCCGGTATCACCGAGGGGCCTGATCTGGTATAGGGGCGAAATCCATCAGTTTCCGCCACATACAACATGATATTCACACGGTCAAATGGCACCAGGCTACCCAGAGCGGCCGTAACTTCATCGAAAACAGCATCCCGGTCGTGGTGGGTGATAATCGCATTGTTGATATCGAGCAGAACGCGGTACTTTTCCTCGGTCGTTCTGCTGGTTTTGTTCGCCATCGGAGCCCCTCTTTGTGATGCCGGTGAATATAAAGCCAGCACCATACAAGTGCAACCCAAGCGACGACGATATCGGAAACTATTGAGGCCCACGCTCATTGCGACTATACTACCACGCAGAACAGTGCTATTCCCCGCGTTACGATATTGAGCAGCCACATTATCACGCCATCTCACTCCCACATCGTTTCACCATGAGGCAACAGATGTTGAATTTAGGAATCATTGGATACGGCCGGCGCATTTCCCATATGGCGCAGAGACTCAACGCGTTCAATATACCTTGTCGCATAGCGGCAATAGCCGATCCACGGTCCGACGAGATTCGGTCAGCCGGAGACGATACGTTATCAGAAACGACGTTCTACGAATCAGCAGACGAACTCCTGTCCCACCCCGATCAGTTGGACGGTGTCATGGTGGGTACCCGATGCTTCATGCACGCAGAGATGGCGTGCAAAGTGGCACCCAGAGAACTGCCCCTATTCCTGGAGAAACCAGTCGCCATTTCCTTCGACCAGGTACGGCGGCTAAAGCGTGCTTTCAAAGACGTGAAGGCACCTGTCGTCGTCTCGTTTCCATTGCGCCTCAGCCCGGTGCTCCAGAAAGTCAAAGAGATCGTTGATTCGGGCCAGATAGGAACCGTCGAGCAAATAGTGGCTGTCAATGATGTCCCATACGGGCATGTTTATTATCAGGCCTGGTTTCGCAATTATGACCAGTCCGGTGGACTCTTCCTGCAGAAGGCGACGCATGACATAGACTACATGAATTATCTGATGGATCAGACGCCGCGTCGGATCAGTGCCATGAAGGCCCTGCGCGTCTTTGGTGGTGATCGTCCTTTTAATCTGAGATGCGAGACCTGTGATGAGAACGAGACCTGTACCGAAAGCCCTCTCGTACGATATCGTGAGGGGTTCGAGGGCTCGGAGGTGGCATTTGATCAGCGGAACGGAGCCTGTATGTTCTCGGAGGGCCTTGAACTGGAGGACATGGGCAGTTGTCAGATCGAGTACGAAAATGGAGCTCAGGCCAGCTATACCCAGAACTTCTTCGCAAGACATAATGCAGGACGCCGTGGAGCACGGTTATACGGCTATAAGGGGACCATCGAGTTTGATTGGTACCTCAACCAGATTAAAGTACACAGTCACAGATCTCCAGTGACTGAGACCATAGACTTTACCGGGTCGATGCCCCACTTCGGCGGAGACCGGGAGTTAAGCTTCGACTTCGTTATGGCCATGCGCGATGGCAAGCCATCCCGAACCCCCATCGAGGCAGGTATAGAGAGTGCGCTGACGTGTCTCTGGGCAAGAGAAGCGGCTGAGACACACCGGGTCTGTGAGGTAGCGGGATATCCTGATTGAGAACCCACATTATTCCGTACGAGATTCCTCGCCTCTTTTCGACTAAGAAAGTGGAGATGGATCTCCGTACTACCGTCCGGTGAAGTCATAGCGCAGGTTGGAGATGTATCTGCCAGCGGGTGATGCCCGGTCGTTACGCCGCGTCCGTTCGAAGGCCGTTTATGCACAGCGAGACGGGACGGAGTGCCTCGCTCCGGGTCCTGGAAAACATAGTTTTGAAAAACAGTGAACATTCAGCGGAGACCAGACGGATGGGGGAGGTCGCACTACACCGTTGCAGTACGCACGGGCGAAGCGGATTTAGTGAGGAGACCAGAGGTGTATTAAAGGTCGAGGATCTACTGTATGCCTAATACCGAGATCATAACGGTGTAAGCCACCAGAGTAATGATGACGATTCCGATGATGTTTAACCACAATCCGGCATGTATCATCTGTTGCATGGTGACTTGTCCCGATCCGAACACAATGGCATTGGGCGGCGTAGCCACTGGCAACATGAAGGCACAACTGGCTGCAATAGCCGCCGGGACGATGAGCATATATGGATGGAATCCGAGCCCCGGCGCCAGGCTTGCCAGGATGGGTATGAGTGTTGCCGTGGTAGCGGTATTGCTGGTAAGTTCTGTCAGGTAGATCAGCATGGCGATGACAATGACCACAAAGAAGATATCCGGTATACCAGCCAGCGAACCCACCTGGTTTCCCAGAAACTCACCCACGCCATTGATCCGAATGGCGGCCGCGAGACTGAGCCCTCCGCCGAAGAGCACGAGCACTTCCCACGGCAGTTTCTTGGCCGTGTCCCAATCGATAATGAACACGCGCTTTTTCACCTCCACGGGCACCACAAACAGGGCAAGGGCTGCCAGAATCGCGATACCCGGGTCGGTCAGTCCACCCAGAGGCTTTGCACCAAAGATTTCGGCGCTGGAAAGAAGTGGACGAAATATCCACGCGAATACAGTCACAAGAAAAACCGCCAGAATCGACCATTCACCCCGTGACATGGGCCCAAGATCGTGTCCGGCCTGAGTCTTGGTAACACGGTCGCCTTCCAGATGGGTTCTCCGAACGGGAAAGATCTTCCGCGTCATGATCAACCAGACCAGTGGCAAGAAAACCACCACCAATGGTATGCCCACACCCATCCAACGTACGAAACTGATCTCCTGGTTTAGATTATCCTTTATATACGAGGCCAGAAAGAGATTAGGAGGCGTACCAATCAGGGTGCCTATGCCTCCTATAGACGCCGAATAGGCGATTGCCAGGAGTAGACAGGGCGTAAAGTTGTTGTCCTCGGCGGATAGGTCCCCATCTGATCGCTTGGCCAGCTCTATAACGCTCAAAGCGATCGGCAGCATCATGATGGTAGTGGCGGTGTTTGAAACCCACATGCTCAGGATGGCCGTAACAACCATAAAACCACCAATCAGTCGATCTGGTCGGGATCCCACATAGTGCAGTACCGTCAGGGCGAATCTCCGGTGCAGTCCCCATCGCTGCATGGCCAGCGCCAGCATAAAGCCACCCATAAATAGATAGATGAGCTCATTGGCATAGGGTGCGGCAGCCTGCCGAATGGGCATGGCTCCTGACGTTGGAAGTACGGCGAGAGGCAATAGAGCCGTAGCATAGATCGAAATGGCTTCGGTCATCCACCAGATGGCAATCCATAGTGCCAGAGCGGCTGTGATGTGGCCTGCCTGTGTAAACGGCATGTGTGCACCATCGGCACCTGCGTAAGAGTCCGGCAAGGCCATGTAGACGATCACGGCCAGAACGGGCCCGGCTATCAGTCCAATCCACTGGATATGTGCTTTGGTCACTGCCATAGGTCGTGCCCGTCCCTTCAAACTTGCTCCAGATTAACGGCTCCGGCCGTGACTTCCTGTATGCGCTCTGCAAGTGTATCCATCTGCCCGGTTGGTACACTCAATTGTATCATCACAAGGTCTCGGTATTCAACGGTCCCGACATCCAGGGATAGTTCCCCGAGCAAATGTCGAACAGGATTCTCAAGGTGATATGCCAACTGGATCCGCACGGGTATCCGCGTAATGCGATCCATTACTGGCAGATGCGCCAGAGCCAGGCCAACCGATCCTGAGTATGCCCTCACCAGTCCACCGGCCCCCAGCTTGGTGCCACCCCAATATCTGGTTACTACCGCCACAATCTCCCCGATAGAATTCTGCTGAAGGACACTGAGCATGGGCCTGCCGGCGGTACCGTGCGGTTCGCCGTCATCACTCATGCCTACCGCAAGGGTATTACCCGGCGGGCCAGCCATATAAGCCCAGCAGTGATGTCCGGCGTCGGGGAACTCGGCGCGTATCCCGGCAATAAAGGATACCGCCTCTTCCGCGCCATCTGCCCGACCTAATGTCGCGATAAAGCGGCTGCGTTTAATCTCCTGCTCTACGCGATGTGTTGCGGCAGGAATTGAATAGGTGTCATCGTTCGGCATCGACGTATTCCGGAAAGTAACTCGTTGCGGCCATACCGACATCCAGTTCAGATCCAAGCAATAGAAAACAACAGGAGGAGCCCCACAGCTCGCAATCCGACATATTGTGCGCTGGGGGCTTACGAACCGTCATCGAACATGAAGGCGAAGTCTCTTCAATTAGGACTGAGTGACCTGCTAAGCTTTGCGATCCTACGCAGGCCGATCAGTCATCGGAGGTATACGTCAACTTTTTCTTGTTCTCGATCTCATCGGCTGACATCTGCGCGATCAACGTGCCCCAGTGTCGACGCGGGGTGCCTACATCGCCGCTGTACTCGAATCCGTCATCCGTGAATCGGACTTCGCTGTCCTCGATGCCGGCGTATCCCATTGCCTCCCGCGTTTCCAGCATATCATGGACCGCGCTGTGCGCCCGGTCGTCAAAGAATCCGATAGCATCTTCACGAGCCTGAATATACGACAGATGGCGATAGCACTGGTCGATGACCTCTTCATTGGAATAGTGCACGTAGAAAGTCCGTCTCGGTGTGCTCGTACGATTGCCGATCGAACCATGCGGCGCCGACAGACAATGAAAACTGACATCCCCGGGCGCCATCTCGATGGGTACCGCGCCGTGTTGCTCAAACAGCTCTTGCTCTGAGAATTTGTCGATTTCCGCGTGACCCACAAGATGATGGCCGGGGATAACCCATAGGCATCCATTTTCGACCGTAGAATGGTCCAGATATATATCTGCATCAATATTCGGAATCGGATGTGTTTCAACCCGTTCGACTTCGCCATAGGGAGGATCTTGATGCCAGGGCACGGGTACATCACCGCCCGGTATCTTACACACAAAAGAATCCATAATGGGCATAAAGGTATGGCCGAGCAGCTGTCCGTAACGTGTAAGCAGTTCGGGGTTGACGGTCACAGCCTTGAAGATCGGATCACGCCCCCACATCCACTCGCTACGGTGGTAGGTCATGGAGCCGTCGTCGTTCTCTCGGTATTGGTGTTGACCTGGGTCCTGGCTCTCGATGCCATCTGCCATCACCCGGTCTGCTGCGGCACGCAGCGCATCGAGCTCTGGCCCACGAATCAGTCCCCGCGCCACGATAATCCCGTCTCTATGAAACTGATGTAGTTCCGACTTTGAAAACATCCTCTACCTCGATCTGCGCGGTTACCTTTTACCGAATGAATGTATTTATACGGATTCTCAATCCGGTGTTACTACAGGCTGACAATCACTCCAGAACCTTTTGATATCTTCTTCGATTAAACTCATTATAGACCCGACCGTACCTGAGCTTGCAGCGGCATTGATTCAACGCCACGGAGCTATCCGATCTCGTTCACGTTGGTGGTTGAAAATGAAACCTTGGTAAATCGTTCCGGAACATGGGAGTCCCATACACCATGCGGACTCCAAGCCCAGCCGCCCGGATCTTTGGAAGGCGGCGCTTCTTTGTACTGATTAAATCGTGAGAAGTCCATTCGCCACACATCACCGTCCTTGGGCGGAAGCGCGCGTCCGTCGGTATGTGCGAGCCAAG
>JABIQT010001051.1 GCA_018667995.1 Candidatus Latescibacterota bacterium | reverse complement strand
GGTCTACCGGATACATTGCTTGAGCTGGCGGCTGATGAGGCCCGTCAGGACGGGGAAGACGGTGCCACGGATAAGGACGGCCCCTGGGTAATCACACTAGAGATACCGAGTTTCATGCCGTTCATGCAACACAGCAAGAATCGGGATCTTCGGGAAAAACTGTACCGTGCTTATGTGACTCGTGCATCCTCGGGAGACTATGATAATACCATCTTGATCGATGAGATTCTTTCTCTTCGGCGTGAGAAGGCTAACCTGCTCGGATATGAGAATTACGCGGACTTGAGTCTGAGTCGGAAGATGGCGCCTGATGTCGATAGCGTTGAGCAACTGCTCACTGAATTAATGGTGGCGGCACGGCCTGGAGCGGAGCGTGATCTCGAGGATCTACGCGATCTCGCTCGGGAAGCTGCAGCGCCTGAGGCCGCCGACTTCAGGCAGTGGGACAGTGCCTATTGGTCCGAGAGGCTGCGTGAGTCTCGATATGAAATTCGCGATGAAGAATTACGCCCCTATTTCCCTCTTCCCCGCGTACTGCATGGTCTTTTTGAGCTTACCGAGCGATTATTCGATATTAAGGTGCAGAAGGCCGATGATGAGGCCCCGATCTGGCATGAAGATGTCCAGTTCTTCAAGGTTTCTAAAGTCGATGGTACCCCAATAGCTAGTTTCTACCTTGATGCCTATACCCGCTCTGGTGAGAAAAGGGGTGGGGCCTGGATGAATGCATGCGTGGGCAGAAGCAGCGTCTTGGCGCCCCCTGGTGAGCAGGTACGCTTGCCCGTGGCTTATTTGATGTGCAATCAGAGCAAGCCTGTGGGAGGAAAGCCCTCACTGATGACATTTATGGAAGTGGAGACACTCTTCCACGAATTCGGTCATGGCCTGCAACATATGCTGACTACTGTGGATGAAGGATTGGCGTCTGGATTATCGAATATCGAGTGGGATGCCGTGGAACTTGCAAGCCACTTTATGGAAAACTGGTGTTTCCACCCCGAGACACTCAAGGGACTCACAAGTCATTTTGAGACCGGGGATGCTCTGCCCGACGAAACCATCGAACGTATCAGGGCAACGAGAACTTTTCGAGAGGGCAGCAATACCTTGCGTCAAGTCAATTTCGGATTATTCGATATGGAAATCCACCACCGATTCATTCCAGGTGAAAAGGAGTCTCCTCTTGAACTGCAAGAGAGGATAGACCGTGAAACCATGATATTGCCACCTGTTCCCGAGGATCGTTTCCTTTGTTCCTTTACGCATATTTTCGCGGGTGGTTATTCGGCCGGATACTATAGCTACAAATGGTCCGAGGTATTGAGCGCCGATGCCTTTTCCGCATTTGAGGAAGCTGGGTTGGAGGACGAGGAAGCCATGAAGGACCTTGGGATACGCTACAGGAATACAATTCTGGCGCTTGGTGGCAGCGTTCATCCCATGGAGGTTTTCAAGTCGTTTCGAGGCCGGGAGCCATCTACTGAGGCCCTTTTACGGCAGGGCGGTCTCACTCCGTAGTTCTGTGTTGCTTTGAGAAAAGGAATTGATATGGCAGACTTCTACGAAGAATTGAGCGAAGAGCTCATTGAATTCATGAACACGCAGCATATCTACTTTACTGCCACGGTGCCTAATGATGGGCGTATTAACTTGTCGCCCAAGGGGATGGATACGTTCAGGTGTATTGATAGTCGAACCGTCGCTTATCTCGATCTGACTGGCAGTGGCAACGAGACTTCGGCCCATCTTTCTCAAAATGGCCGGATGACGATCATGTTCTGCAGCTTCACCCGAAAGCCCCTGATTCTTCGGCTGTATGGACAGGGAAGGGTCATCCATCCGGGCGATTCCGAATGGCCGGATATGGTGTCACGCTTCGAAAATCTTCCCGGAATTCGTCAGATTATCGCCCTGTCTATCGACTCTTTGCAGACATCCTGCGGTTACGGTGTACCCGAATTCGATCTTAAGGAAATTCGTCCGACATTGATCAAATGGGCGGAGAACAAAGGCGAAGACGGTGTCAAATCGTACCAACGCGATAGGAATCAGGTAAGTATTGATGGACTGCCGACCCGCCCCTGGGACCAGTAAGCGGCAGGAAGTACCCGTAATCTTATGCGACCAACCGTTGTATTCCTCCTCCTAAGCCTCAGCACTTTCACTACCGCCTTGGCCCAGAATTCCGGCGATCGGCTTTCCCTCTCCGAGTTCGATAATACGCAGCATGACTCCTCGCTGAGCTGGCTTCAGCTCGGAGTCGCGGATATGCTGTCTGAAGTGCTAAGTAGATCCAGCCAATTCGACGTGGCCGAACAGGTCCTCGCGATCCCTCAATCAAACAGGTCGGCCGATGAATCACTGAGACTCACGATTGAGTCGGCCCGCCGGGCCCGCGCCCAGTATCTCATTACCGGATCATTTGTTAGCACGAAAGGCATCCTCACTCTTAGGGCAGCGTTGCATAGAGTCTCCGACGACATGATGATCCTGGAGGCTACTTGGGACGGTATTCCGGATTCCCTGATTCAAGCCGTGAACCAACTTTCCTCGCGAATGATGGATGGTGGCGCGCGTGAGCTGCCGTCAAACACCGATTCGTCCATCCCGTCCAATCTTCCCCCCACACTCGACGTTGCAGAAGCATTCTACCAAGGTCGTACAACTTTCGATAATGGACAGTATGAAGAAGCCATAGAATGGCTTGAGTCCGGGGCTCACGATGCCGGATCGTTTCTACCGCTCCACCAGCTCCTGACACAGGTATACGAGCGTGCCGGGGAGCCGGAGATGGCAGTGCGGCACGGATTGGAGACGGCCAATCGACTGCGCAGGGAGGATATCGCCCATGCGCTACCACTCTTGTACCAGTCCGCGATTCGGACCGCCTATTTGGTTAAGGATACCACACAAGCTATTCAGCAGCTAAGATTGATTGACAGCCTCGCTGTGCAGTACGAAAAGGAGTCCTCGGCCACGCTCCTGATGCGCCGACAGATTATGGATCGTGCACTTGAGCTTCGAGCACGAAGACCCACGGGAACGTTAACCGCTCTACTTCGCAGCTCCGGAATCCGTCATCGATTCTGGACCACTGAAATCGAAGACCAGATGTCTACGCCGGAGTACACGCGGGGATATGAGTGGCAGGTGGAGAACGGCAGGCGGACCAAGGTGCCTATTGACGTGCCAACGGTCTTTATGTGGCGTATCCGGGCACTACTCACAGCGGGCAGACTGTCTATTGGGATGGGAAATCCCGAGCGTGGATTGGCGGCATATAGGGACATACTCGATGCCTATGATTTCCTGCGCCAGATGCCCGGATATTCAGAATCTGAGCGTATTTATTGGATTCAGGGAATAGAGCTCGAAGCCCACTTCATGATCTTACACCACTATCGACGAACCGGTGATCTGATTCGCGATCCAAGACTCACGCCCAAGATCAATGTGGTGAGCGAGGCGCGATATTTCATGCGGGATTTCGGTGATATGGCTCCCGACGTGCGTGCGCGTGTCTGGTCCAGGCAATCAGATGGCGGGCACGAGTATTTCGACTTTTCTGCGCCCCCGGGCTACCAGATCGATGCTGTAATACCCGGGGCACATGTGGATGGCATGGTCAAGTGCAATATCTACTTACCCGATGCGCAGGGGTGGCCGCCTGAATTCGACTTCTCGCGTCGCCACGAACAGGTTACGTGGTTCGGCGGAACCCATTCGACTCGCATTGATCTCCCTCCTGGTACGCAGTTTGTCTCGAGCAGTGTACTGTGGGGAAAGAAGTGGGCAAACACTCCCTGGGAGTGGCTGAAGTCCGGGTTGAGCGATATTTGGGGCACGGATTCGCAGCTGACCTGGTGGGAAGCACGCTTTGTGTTGTCGCCACTTCATGCCGGTTCCGTAGTGGGTGAAATCGAATCAAAACAGCTCGACCAGTCTATAGTGAAGACTTACGCCACTGATTTTGGATGGGATGATGGACAGGTGTTGCGTGCAGAGCTATCCCAGGAGTACACGGGCGGCGAGTCTATGGGGTGGACCACTGTTTCGGAAGCCGGCGACATCGTCGTTATATCGCAGGCCGATCCTCTCGTTCGTGCAAGATTGCCCGCCACGATTAACACGCGAGCACAGGAAAGCTATCCGGAACTGGTACAGGATAGCGACGGTGCCTTCCTTTTATGCTGGAATCGCACCAGTCACACAGGTGTCGACGATCAGTTCTTCTCGAAGACGCGTGATTTCCAGAATTGGGAAATCCCACGACGAATGCGCTTTCGGATTGATGTTGCCCCCGTTCCGAGGAATGTGAAACGCCAGACGACGAATATAATCTCCACGGAATCGGGATATCTCATGATGCTTGGCGACGGCTACACGCGATACGCAACGGATCCCCAAGAGTGGGACGCCCCTGTAAAACAGTTTCATCACGATGCTCGAGGACTTCTGATAACGGGACGTGACGGTACCGCGTGGTCCATCGGTGTACAGCATCTCAATGAGATGGTGGTCGATGGAACGGATCTGGATTCCGATTATGGCTATTACACCTCGGCAGACGGTAATAGGTGGCGTAAAGCGGATGCAATCACTGTTGCCTCTCGGCAGAAAGGAGGCGAATGGTCGGCGGAGCGTGTGGTAAATATCGGTAACGAGATCAGTGGTCTCTGGGCATTCGCACGGGATGACGATCGGATCGGCCTTGCCGTCGGCTATCACAATGTGGATCTGGTTTGGATATCTGTCGGTAGAGAAGATGAGACGGTGGCAAGAGACGTTTTGACGAGACTCTTGCCTGACGGCACGGATTCAGTACGATTCTTCATAAATTCAGGCGCCGTTGCCTGCATCAGAACGGTCCGCGACTTCAGGAAAGAGCGACAGGTCATAATCCTTCAGCAATCGAATGATGTCTACAGACAACTATATAGATAAAGAGCGGATGCAATCTATTGGTGTAGGAATCATAGGCGCCGGGCATATCGCCAAGTCTCATGCGAAGGTGTGGTCGCGAGAGGACAAATTGGTGGCAGTCTGCAGTCGCCAGCTTCACAAAGCTGAAGATCTCGCTTCGAGCTACGGGATACCTGTCATCTGTACCACCGCCCAGCAGTTGATCAATAGAGACGACATTGGTATCGTCTGCATAGCTACCCCGCACGATCTGCACTATCCCCTCGCCATGTCAGCCCTGAAAGCCGGAAAGCACGTCTTTTGCGAGAAGCCGCTCGCCCTAAATGTTGCCGAAGCGCGGGAGATGTGTGAGCTCTCTAGGCAGATGGGTGTGAAAACAGGAGTTCAATTTGCGGAGCGTACAAATTGGCCATCGTTAATGCGACTTAGGGAACTTATACTTGAAGGAGAACTCGGAGAGATTCAGTATTTTGAAGGCGCCTGGGCTTTTGATTGGGCACAGAGCCCTACGCACCCGATGAGCTGGCGATTTCGTAAGTCTTCTGCCGGCAGCGGGGCTCTCGGAGATCTTGGGGCCTATATGATTGACGCGGCTCGCTGGCTGGTAGGGGAGATTACGGATGTGTTTGCAGATCTGGTGACGCTGAT
>JABIQT010000421.1 GCA_018667995.1 Candidatus Latescibacterota bacterium | reverse complement strand
GGCGTCCATCGCATCGGGCGCCCCGCTGTACACCCACATCAGGCACATGACGTATACCTCATTCCCGTCCTTCGGTGTATGTGCTATAGCCTACCTTATTATAGGCTTCATGACGGATCCCGATGGCGCCAGTGGCTCGAACAACGTGCCGGCGATTCTTTCGGCGCTGGATGCGGGATTCTCCTGGAGCCTCTTGCTTCTTCTGCCTCCGGCTATCGTCATGTATGGGTCCGTCGCAAAGAAGCCGACCTTACTCGTCATGCTGAGCGCCTCCGGTGCGGCCATCCTTCTGGCGGTGACATTCCAGAATTTCACGTTACAGCAGACGTTTATTGCGGCGACTGAGGGATTCGATATATCCATGATTAGCTCGCCCCTTTTCGATGCGGACACGGTTGTCTCCGATGTGCCCACACTGCTGAATCGGGGTGGACTATACTCGATGTTGAACACCGTCCTGTTCGTAATCTGTGCCTTTTTCTTTGGAGCCGCTCTAGATGTTTCAGGGGCGCTCACCGTGATCGTCACCTCCCTGCTCAAGGTGGCGCGGTCCATAGGGAACATCATCCTGTCGACCATCGTTTCGGGGCTGATCCTGGTGTCCGCAACGAGCAATGCCTCCATTACCATGCTCATCGTAGCCGACCTCTTTCGCGATGCATACAAAGCCCGTCGTTTGAAGATGGAAAACATGTCACGAACCATGGAGGATTCTGTCTCTATATTCGAATGCCTACTGCCTTGGAGCGTCTCGGGCATCTACATGTCTACCACGCTGGGCGTGCCAACCTTCGAATATGCACCCTGGGCTATCTTCTGCTACTCGGGCATATTTTTCGCGCTTCTGTATGGATATGGCGGCCGGATGTTCCGATTTGCACTGGCCATGGAACCAGAGACATCGCACGAGGTGGCTGTTGGCGAGAAAGCAACGAACTAACCTCGGAATATGTGGAATAAATGCGATGCACTGCTCGCAGACCTCTCCCGATGCCTCTTTATATGCTCTCGCTCTGCCCTTATCTAAGAAAGTTGGCGCCTGTATCGGCGGGGTACAATTGAGTATCCGTCTACAGACAGACGGCGTCAGATACCTCTGGCCATCTAGCCTTGCCGGGGGCTGGTGCCGAAATCTTGGCGTCTGATAATACCTTGATCGAAGGTTGGTTTCACGATAATATCAGGACTCCAAATCAGATACCTTGTACGTACCAAGTCGAGGAGAACTTTTGACCCAGCATACACCTTCATATCGCCTTGAAGAAGTCAGTCGTCTGCCAGAACCCGTCGACAATGTAGCCATTGCAACCCATCGTCTGGAGGCAGGGACACGGATCTCCGGGGACGATGGGTCATTCGAAGTCAGCCATACCATCATGGAGGGGCACCGTTTTGCGGTACAGCCGATTTCTGCAGGTGAGGACGTGCTGTCATGGGGGCTGCCTTTTGGGACGGCTACCAGAGATATCGCTGCCGGTGATTACGTCTGCAATCCAGAAATCCTGGAAGCCTTGCGTGTCCGTTCGCTTGACTTCGCCCTACCCACGGCTGCCAACTTCAAGGATAGGATGGAGCGCTATCACCTGGATCCATCCACCTTTCAGCCCGGCCAGCAAGTACCTCTTTCGTCACAGCCCCATACCTTTCATGGGTACCTGAGACCCGGGGAACGTGGCGTAGGTACGCGCAATAATATCATCATCCTGGGCACCACGTCCCAGACCGCAGGATATGCCCGGGCCCTGGAGGAACGGATGCACGGCGTAGCGGATCGCTATGCCAATATCGACCGTATCGTGGCGGTGGCGCATACGGAAGGTGGCACGCCCTACAAACCCAACAATCTTGACTTGCTCCTTCGAACACTGGCCGGATTTGCCGTCCACCCCAATGTGGGAGCCGTGTTGGCCGTGGATTATGGTACCGAGACCATCACGAACGAAATCCTTCGAGCATACATGGAAGAAAACGGATATCCCATCAACGATGTGGTACACGAGTTCTTGACCATGCGTGCCGGTTTCGAGAAAGAATTGGAGCGCGGCGAAGGGGTGGTGAGCGAATGGTTCGACACGGTCAATGCGACCGCACGGACGGAGCAATCCGCTGCTCACTTGAAGATTGTACTTCAGTGCGGAGGCTCCGATGCCTTCTCGGGTATTTCAGGTAATCCGCTTGCTGCCTGGGTGGTGCGGGAGATCATCAGATCTGGCGGAGCCGCCAACCTGGCCGAGACGGACGAGCTCATCGGGGCAGAGCCCTATGTGTTGCAGAATGTCCGGGATATGGAGACGGCACAGAAATACCTGGATATGATCGAGCACTTTAAGGCCCGCACCGCATGGCATGGACAGACAGTGGATGCCAATCCATCGGGCGGTAATAAATATCGAGGAATATACAATATCGTCCTGAAGTCCATCGGAGCTGCCAGAAAACGACACCCCGATGTACGGTTGGATTATGCCATAGAATACGCCGAAAGGATGCTGCAACCCGGTTACTATTTCATGGACAGCCCGGGAAATGATCTGGAGAGCATCGCAGGACAGGTTGCCTCAGGTGGAAATCTGATCTACTTCATCACCGGAAACGGATCCATCACGAATTTCCCCTTTGTCCCCACACTGAAAGTAGTGACTACCTCCGAACGCTATGAGCTGCTTTCTCAGGATATGGACGTAAATGCCGGCGCATATCTGGATGGCACGCCCATGGATGAACTGGGACGCCAGATGCTTGATCTAACGATCGACACGGCATCCGGGACGCCGTCAAAGGGCGAACGCGCCGGACATGCACAGGTTTCCATATGGCGAGATTGGCGACAGACGGACGGCATACACCTTCAGGAACTGCTGGATGCCAGCCAGCCATCCGGACAACCGTTGGAGCTGAGCGGCAAGGTAGAATCCGCAAATCCAGCAATAGCCATTTCTGCGTATCAAGATAAGAGCCGAATTACGACCGATCGTGTAGGACTGATCATGCCGACGAGTCTCTGTTCCGGTCAGATTGCCCGTATGGCCG
>JABIQT010000357.1 GCA_018667995.1 Candidatus Latescibacterota bacterium | reverse complement strand
CACGGCAAAAACACCTGACACACCGGATTTCCACTTGCTACGAGCCCCACATGCTACCTATCTGATCCTATCTGGCGGAAGCTCCCTCGCATTCGCCACAGTGATTACGATCAATCTCGTATACCAGACTCAGACCGTTGGACTCAATCCGCTGCAACTGGTACTGGTCGGGACGGTGCTGGAAGGCGCAGTCTTCATCGGCGAGGTGCCTACCGGTATCGTGGCCGATGTTTACAGTCGTCGTCTGTCCGTGATCATCGGGCTCTTCCTGACCGGAATCGGTTTTCTCATTGAGGGGCTCGTTCCGGCATTCGGGGCCATACTGGTGGCACAGATTGTCTGGGGTATTGGTTTCACATTCATCAGTGGGGCCAAGGAAGCCTGGATAGCCGATGAGATCGGCGAAAAGAGGGCCGCCCGTGCCTTCTTGCGGGGTTCGCAAGCAAGTCACGTGGGCGCCTTGGTTGGCATCGGCTTGAGCGTCCTCCTGGCCAGCATGGATCTCAAGCTTGCCATTGTTGGTGGCGGCATTCTCTACCTGACTCTCGGCTGCATCATGATTCTCATCATGCCAGAGACAGGATTCAAACGGTCGCCCCGTGGGGAAAGTACCTGGACGGGAATGATTGATATGCTGCGAAGTGGGACGAATCTTCTTCGAACGCGACCCGCATTAATCACAATATTTACGGTGACCTTAATCTTTGGCATGTTCAGCGAGGGCTATGACAGACTGTGGACTCCGCACCTCCTGAGCCAGTTTACTTTCCCGATTTTGTGGAATCTATCGCCGGTTATCTGGTTTGGCATTATCAGCGCAGGAAGCCTCTTCATTTCGCTGTTTGTGATTCAAGTCATCAACAGGAAACTGGATACCGACAACGACCAGGCCTTGATCAGATCGCTCATGGTTATTCATTTGTTGATCATAGGCGCGGTAATAGGATTCGCACTGACGTCCCAATTCGCGCTGGCGCTGGCCGCCACATGGATCTTCAGTATTCTGCGAGGCGTTAAGGAACCTATAACAACCATCTGGATGAACCGACAGATCGGTTCAAAAAACCGGGCGACTGTTTTATCGATGAACAGCCAAGCTGATGCCGTAGGCCAGATTGGCGGCGGCCCCGTTCTGGGCGTGATCGCTACGGTACGCTCAATACCGGCTGCTCTCATCACCGGAAGTGCCCTTCTTGTGCCGATTCTGTTTCTTTTTCGATGCAAGGCGCTTACCTCGGGACAAAAACATTGCGGAGATTGATTGGAATCTGATCATCTCTGACTGATATCCACGAAACCGAATCTCTGGTCGAAGCACCAGGAACAGACCATGCCCCAGACTACACCAAATTCGACGCGGTCGGCCATGACCGAGAAGGAGAAACAGGCATTCCTACGACATCTCGAAGCTCTGGGACTAACTTCTTCCGGAGCCTATCGTGATTGGTGTCGCGGGCATCAACTCGACGATGCCATAAAGAAGCACTGGCGTGAACGTCGCCGGGAATTGCTGTTGGCCAAGCGATTGGCAGAGGCTGCTTCTGAAGAGCAATCTCTGAAGGAACACCTCACAGCCATGGGCATGGAGACCACCGCATCCTATCGGACCTGGTGCAAGGACCACGGATTCAATGCAAAACTGCAGAAATCCGACTATCAGCGTGTTCAGGAGAGAAGGGCTCTGGGCCAGCAGAAGATACAAGCCAGAAGACAGGGCGGACTTGCCCACACCCGTTCGGGCAAGCTCTTTCAGCGTCTCTTTAATGGTGAGGTACCGGACGGCGAACTATCGCATACGTATCTCGCAACCATCCAAAGTGCGTTCAATTCCTGCCATCAGGACGGAGAGCCGGATGTCGCGGCCGCATACTTAAATCTCCTGAAAACCGTGGAAGGCCGAGCGAATTTCTTTAGTGAGGAACCTGTAGTAGGTCATCTGGGACCGGTTGCCGGAAATACCTACGTAGAAGGTCTCTACGCCCTCGCCAGATATCAAGGCGATTGGATCCGAGAGCTCGAAAAATGGGACCCGACGTCCCACGAACCGTTGCACCAGTTTGGATCGCTAGCCCGGTATCTCTTGTGCCAATATCCCGTGCCCGATTTTATGAATTCTGCATGGTTCAAGGGATGTGGCGATCAGGCCAAGCAGCAGCAGAATTGGTATCTGGCAATTGGAAATGGACAGAATGTCCGGTCCCTGGATGTGCCCATTCCGTTCAGCAAGATGATGGCTCATAGATTCATTGAGGCACCCGAAGATTTTTCTATTGAATCGGCACTGAGGTGGGGCGAGTTAATGGGCATGGGAGCGGGAGAGGATCTGGTCCATGCGATGGTTGCCACACGCTTGGGCGAGTGGTTCGTAGATATAGAATTCTGGAGATCGGTCTTCTACTTCTTCATCAACAACCCCATGCTTGACACAGCCTATGTGATCCCGATCGTGGATTTCATCTACAATCAGCGCTATGTGGCTCCGGAGATCGTTCAACCTGACGGTTCCGTGGTGACTGGTGAGATACCCGAGCGGGATTTCACAATGAAAGGTCGAACCGTAGAATCTATGCTCACGCTCGTTGAGTCCTGGCATGGAAAATTAGGCAAACCGGCTCGCAATAAAACTGATCTCGTGGCCTGGAATCGTACCAATGTGGAGGAGTTCGAACACAGCGACGAGGCCCACCGTGAGCTGTGGCACATAACGGAATTGCTTAATGAACAGGAACTAACGGAGGAAGGGGCTCGCATGCACCACTGTGTTCGCACCTATACCGACTCCTGTCGAAAGGGCGATACATCCGTGTGGTCTGTGAAAAGTACCGATACAAAGACGGGACGTGTTCAGCGGGTGCTCACGGTAGCCCTGCGTCGCAATCATTCCATATCACAAATTCGCGGAGTCAGGAACATACAGCCCGAGGATTCAGGCAGTACACGGCGCAGCCAATCGGCGGCTGTACGAAAGCATTACAGGCTCTTGAAGAAGGGAAGAGCGGTACTGAAAATGTGGATCGAAACGGAAGGTTTGACGGTGCTGAAGCAAACGTGAGGAGCAAGCGGATACAGGGCTTGAGCCGAATATCCACGTTGAGAGGTCCGTGGATGTCTGCAAGCCGCCGGCACAGTACCACCAGATCAGCCGCCGTGCCCTGCTTAGTCTACTATAGCCGTCCGACTACTATCCAAGAGCGTTCCCCACAGCCTGTCGAACGGATGGACTTTTGCTTCGCTCTGAGCCAGCGGGCGGCCCTCATTGGCCCACCTGAAGAGTCCACCTTCGAGGTTGAATAGTCGTTCAAATCCCTCGCCATTCAGCTTCTGAGCCAATTCAGAAGAACGATAACCGACCGAGCAGTACAGGATGACATCCCTGTCGGAACCCGTATCCTCCAACGCTGCCAGCGCCTCATCCAGGGTTTCGGCTCGAATCGCTCCGGGAAGATGGCTGATCTGATACTCCTCCGGTGCCCTCACATCAAGTAGAATCGGTAGAGCGTCCGGCGAAGGGCTCAACAGACCGGCCAGGGAATCTGTGGAGATATGAACGGCCTTCGGAAACTTCCAGCGAATTCCTTTCAGGACGACGGACCACTTCAAACGTTCGCCTTGCGTCCAGCGCGTATCGAACACGGTCTCATAGTCGGGCTTGGGATTCATTGGTTGTATCCAGTAGTATAGAATTGCCGCCAAGGCGATCGCTGCGATAGTGAAACGATATTTCATAGAACCTGGTTCCCTGCGAATTTCGCGAGCATCGAAAACGACGACAGTCAGGTGAGTCTCCGAATGGCTGAGCCCATGGTAGCCCTCATAACTGATGCTGACAGATCACATACGATGTGGGAGTTGGTCGCGCTCGATTTGGCCATGAATACTCACGGCAAGCCAAGTGTTTTGGGATAGCCGTGGTGATGTGGGTACAGTATACTCAAAGCGGAATTCCTGTCAAATGCGATTGCGACCGGTTGGTCGAGGCTGGTGTAACGTCTTTACCGTTCGAACTAGGCCCGGGTTACATCGCGATGGGACGCACACCAATACCTCGAATATCTCACGTAGAAAGCACGATGCTATCATAACCCCGTCCGAGTGGAGCGGCGCGAAGAACCTAGGGTGCACTCCTGGGAGGAATCGGCTGAATTATGCTGCGCTGCTCGTCGTCCAGATGCTCGAGGAGATCCTTGCTCGGTACGTAATGGAAGCGGCTGCGT
>JABIQT010001050.1 GCA_018667995.1 Candidatus Latescibacterota bacterium | reverse complement strand
CTTACTTACGGACCGAGGAAAACTCACGCCTGCCAATCGCACAAGCTGCTCCACAAATCGGTAGGTCAAGCCCCAAAGCACAGTCTCGCCAGGTCCCAGGAGAACAATCGCCGGCATATTACTATTCCTGCAATCACCGGGGACCGAGAATGTGGTGTGCCGATCACTATCTGCCAGTTTCTGGAGCGGAAACCAGAAGGCCTGGTCGACCTCGTCACTGTAGACAAATTCGTCACAAGCTTCCATAAAATACACAAATACGGAAACGTTCATGGGACCGATGTGTGCGGCCACATCGTCCAAGCGTCCCAGAGGCGTTGCTTTGTTGAGATCTATTCCCAACTCCTCTCGCGTCTCACGCCTGGCAGTCTCCGCGACATCGGCGTCTTCCTGCTCGGTACGGCCACCGGGGAAGGCAATATGGCCCGACCATGGATCGCCGGTCTTTTTCGCCCGTTCGATAAAGAGCAGTTCAACCTGTCCTTTCCGCTCACAAAGGATCGCCGCGACGGCCGCCGTGTACCCATTGCCTGGAGGCAAAAGATTAGGCCGGTACCCTCCGATCCGTCGGGAGATCTCGGTGATTGGTTTCATATTTCCTATACTCCGAACCGATTGCGAACGGATACCGGCAATCCCGACTGCACGGATTCCCAACAGGCAGCACCAACAGCAATGGTCTTAGCACCCTCGACAGCATCAGGTGACGGAGTCCGGTCATTTACGATACAGTCCTCGAGATGAGCCATATACTGCCTGACTGCATGCCCGTGACCGTAGGCTCCCTCTGTTATCGGATCAAAGGACGTGTGAAACTCGGGCAGGCCACTCATTTTATCGAATATAACGTGGATATTGCCGCCCTTGAAGTCTGTGTAATCGCACCGGATACTCCCCTTTGTCCCGTAGAGAGACATGCCCATCATGGGCATGGGAGGATGGACGATGCCATAGGCCGCCAGTATGCGTGCGATTACGCCATTCGAGAACTTAAGGTTAATCATGAAATTGTCTTCAATGGGGTACTCCGGCGTAAGACCACTCCTGTTTGCATAGACAGAGACCTCTTCCACGTCTCCGAAGAACCACCGAAGCACGTCAATCGGATGACACGCTCCGCCAAAGAGGAAATCCTGCGGCGCGTCCACGCGCCAGGGAGTGTATTCTGCCACCCCCCTTATGTCATGCACATAGTGGGATTCCGCCATGAGAATCCGCCCAAGGTCACCGTCGTCAAAGAACTGCTTCGCAGCATGAAATTCAGGGTCAAAGCGCATAGTCTGCCCCACAAGAAATTTCAGATTACTCCGATGGGCCAGTTTTACTATTTCGTCGCACTCATCAAGAACCCCTTGTCCTCGGGATCTGCCAACGAGCGGCTTGGTGCATACCACGTGCTTCCCGGCATTAAGCGCGGCAAGGCAGTGCTCTCCGTGAAGATGGTCAGGTGAATAGACGGCCACTACGTCGATATCATCTCGTTCGACGAGCTCCTGGAAGTCCGTAGTCCAAAACGGTGTATCGTGCTGTGCAGCGATGGTTCGAGTCTTCTCTTCCGTGGATGCACAAATACCTCTAACCTCAAAAGCCGATCCCGGATCATCATGTAAGAGGTACATATCCTGGCCCATACCAAGGCCGATCACACCAACACCCAGAGATTTGGACATCTTCGGACTCCTTCCTTCATAGATTGCACTGTGCTATTGGAGGTAATAGGTCCTTCAAGTTGCCTACCTCGCAACCGTAAACTCTTCTCCCTGCACCGGCACCAGACAGTCCTGATACACCGTTATCTGTTCATCAACCCCATGATGATAAACCACCACCATCTTAGCATCAACACGCCGGCCAGAGGCACGCAGCTGATTCAGCAACCAGGGAGAAACAAAAGCCACATCGAGGTCCTTTTCGGCTAGCAATTCCTTGGAGCTGTTGGTGTCCCCAGAGAAGAACATTCTCACGCCCTGCCAAATGACCACGTAGGAATAGTGGACCAGATCAGAATGGGGTGTCTGGTGAACCAGAATCGTTGCCGGTCCAAATTGTGCGGTCTCATCAACGTGAATGACTCGATTCGGATCGACAGAACCCGTCACGCCGGCGGGTCCTACTAATGACCATCCGGGCGCTTTACGAAACGAGGCAGGATTCCAGTGATCATCATGTTCATGTGTGACCAGACTCAGAACGGTACCGACTGGCTTCACTGTTTCGCTCTGGTACTCCATGTAGCCAAACGCGCCGGAAATATAGGGATAATCCGTAAGAATCGTAAATGCGCCATCTGATATCTGGAATGCCATGTTTCCTATGAAACGAAACTCAAGAGATCCAGCGAATGATGGTGTCGTGCCTGCAAAGACGCCGTAGATGAGGAGAGACGCAGTCATCCAGACCTTCAGGTGCCGCTTGATTCGATGCATGGTGCCTCCGTTGATAGGATCCCAAATAAGTCATACTGGCAGCATCTGGTCAACGACTTATTCCTATTGATATGGTCAAACAAAAGACGATCTATCGTGCGGGTATTTTCCCAGCCTGAGATGGGATCAAAAGAACCACGGTCCTATGGCTATGTCTGACCTCGAATCTCCCGTACTGTAGCCTCGTTTGTGCTTGACTTTATGTATCGTTGCCTCTACATAAATGAGATATTATCCTTCCATTGCAGCCGACTAAAAAGCGATTCACATCGCAGGACTTTAAAGACCATCCTACGTATCCATCCGAGATATACGATATCGGTATTCGTCTGCCTTCTCATGGCCTGCAATCCGGGCGAACGAGCCACGCGAAGTGCGGGTACCACTCTCCAATCAGAGTATGAGGAATTGGCGGCCCAGATCGATTCAACCAGAATCGATGAGGGCATACGCCGTATGGCCGGGTTCGGATCCCGAGTCATCGGCTATGCCGGGGGGGATTCCGCAGCGGCACTGATTGCCCACGAATTCCGAGATGCCGGCCTTCAATTCGTAAATTATGAGGGATTCACCGGTGCCTCGCCCATTGACGAAGGTGCTTCAATTCAACTTGTGTCATCGGGAGAGACATTTACAGTGCACTGTATGTGGCCGAACCTGGTCCGTACTCCGACTCTCCCAAGAAATGGACTTGAAGGACAACTCCATTATGTAGGCAAGGGTGAGTTCAAGGATTTCAATGGCAAAGTGATAGAAAACAACTTCGTCCTGATGGATTTCAACTCGGGAACGAACTGGTTGAACGCCGCTGAACTGGGCGCCCGGGCAGTATACTTTGTGGAGCCAGATTGGACCGTTCGATCCCAGGCAGAGGAGAAATTCCTTCAGACGCCCGTTGATGTACCGAGGTTCTACATGCCGGCGGAAACCGCCACACGGGTACTCGGCGAGCTCGAAATGGGAGCAGATGTCCGCATAAGGGCCCACGGAAGAATGACCTGGAAACGTACCGCCTCCAAGAATGTGGTTGGCGTCATTCCAGGCTCTGACCCCGACCTCCGAGATGAAATCATTGTGCTCGGATCGCACTATGACTCCATCTCCGTGGTTCCAGCCGTATCCCCAGGTGCGAACCAGGCAGCAGGCATCATCGCACTTATGGAAATAGCCCGGGTCATGGCAAAGAATCCACCGGCGAGAACCGTCTACTTCCTTGCGACCACCGGGCACTACATGGCATCGGCCGGGATAAACGCTTTCATACAGCGACATATCAGGAAGAATCCGGTCATGGCCGCGAGACTGCCCGAACCGCTCAATATGAAACTATATATCGGCCTTGATCTGACCGGGCAGCGCAATCAAATGGGCGTTTCGTTCACGGGCTGGCTGTACACTGGTAATGCCTTCGACAAGCAGCGTTTCTTCACCCCATTCGGACGATCTTTCACACGTTACGCTGCTGCGGCCACCGAGCGACTTGGTTTCGCTCCGGATATGTTCATCAATGCCATTTCTCCAATCGGAGGAATCAAGTGGGATAGCTGGTTCCCCGGTAAATGGGGTACCGATGCGGAGCTTGTCTTCTGGTCTGGATTTCCTGCTATTTACCTGGCCACGGTATTTGACATGAGAAACCTGTCCGATACCCCATTGGACCTGCCGGAGCACGTCAATGTAGCCAACGTTGTGG
>JABIQT010001048.1 GCA_018667995.1 Candidatus Latescibacterota bacterium | reverse complement strand
GGTTCGTATCAATTCTCACAAAGGCCCCATGGTGATTAAGAATGTGAGTGGGGAGCTTCGACTTGAGACTCATAAAAGTCGCGTCAGGATTAGCGCACTATCGGGCGCGCTCGAGCTGGACACACATGAAGCTGAAGTGGAAATCGAGTACGCCAAATATTCGGGGCGTACGCGAATAGAGACGCACAAGGGTGACATTACCTTGACCATGCCCAAAGGCAGCGCTTTTGAGCTGGACGCAGATGTTGGAAACAAAGGCGACCTGAGAGCAGATTTTGATCTGCGTGATCTTGAACATCGATTTGGTCGCCGGGACGAAGACGTTGAATATCGCGGGGCCGTCAATGGTGGTGGACCGTTACTGAGATTGCGGACCTATAAGGGCTACATTCGGATACGTGAACGATAGAACAATCGGTGCAGGACGAACCCGACTCCTCGGATTCGGTAAACACCGATAAATCAAGGAGCGAGGTCAAATGAGCAAACCAATTCCCATGAGCAGACGATTTGGCATACTGGCCACTACGGTTGGCATATTGTTACTTTCAGGCAGTGCCGATGCGCAGAGGAGTGTGCAGCCCCTTGTTGACGGCATGCAGGATTCCTCACCAAAGGTTCGTGAGAAACTCGTCGAAGCGCTTGGCGAAATCGGTGGTCCTGATGCGGTGGCCGCCCTCATTGTCGCATTGAAGGACGAGAGTCGCCAAGTCAGACGTGAGGCGGCAGATGCCCTCGGGGAGCTCAATGACCGGGCTGCAGTGCCGGGCCTTATAGAAGCGCTCAAAGACGATTCGCGCGAGGTACGACGTGAAGCTGCAGATGCACTGGGTGATATTGGTGATCCGTCCGCCATTGACGGGCTCATTGTGGCACTGTCAGATGCCTCTCGTGAAGTCCGGTACGAGGCAGTCGATGCTCTCGGGGATATTGGAGGAGAGGCGGCGGTGCCCGCTCTGATTCAAGCCACGAAGGACGCCAATTCGGACGTGCGACGCGAGGCGACTGATGCCCTCGGTCAGATCCAATCTGCAGCCGCCGTAGATGCTCTAATTGAGGCTCTTAAGGATCCGAATGGGGGAGTTCGGCGTGAAGCTGCTGACGGACTTGGAGACTTGGGCGATCCTCGTGCCACGACTGCTCTGATTGAAGCATTAAGCGACCCATCCAGTGACGTGAGGCGTGAAGCGGCCGATTCCTTTGATGAGATTCATGATCCACGAGCAATCCCCGCTCTGATTGGACTGCTGGATGATCCCTCTCGTGAGGTTCGACGTGAAGCTGCAGATGCTCTGGGTGAGATGAACGATCCAGCGGCGGCGGAGGGGCTTGTGCTAGCGCTCGGAGATGAATCTGCCGCGGTCCGTCGTGAGGCGGCCGATGCCTTGGGCGAATTTCGTGCTCCTGAGTCCATTCAAGCGCTAATTCTGGCTCTGAAAGATGATTCGCGTGAGGTCCGTCGTGAGGCGGCCGATGCCCTTGGAGAGACTGAGGCTATTGCAGCCGTTCCTGCCCTTCTCGAAGCTCTCAAGGATGAGTCTTCGGAGGTACGTCGGGAAGCAGCAGATGCCTTGGGTGTGATCGAAGATCCGTCGGCAGCTGATGGGCTCATCCAGGCACTGAATGATCCTTCTCGTGAGGTCCGACGCGAAGTAGTGGATGCCCTGGGTAGCATGGAAGACCCTGCTGCGATTCCCGGGTTGATTGCCGCACTGAAGGACGAATCTCGTGAGGTCCGTCGCGAGGCGGCCGATGAACTTGGAAATTTCCAGGATAGTCAGGCTGTTTCCGCTCTCATAGAAGCGCTCGGAGACGAATCTCGTGAGGTCCGTCGTGAGGCGGCCGATGCTCTGGGCCAGATCGAGGACGCCTCCGCAGTTCCGGCGTTGATCGAGGCCTTGAAAGATGACTCCAGTGAAGTCCGTCGTGAGGCCGCAGATGCCCTCGGCCAGATTGGTGATGCGGGCGCGATCAACGGACTCATTGATGCCTTGCGCGACGAATCGGACAATGTCCGTCGTGAAGCTGCAGATGCCTTGGGCCAGATAGGCGATGCCGCTGGTGTATCGCCGCTGATGGATATATTGGATGACGGTTCCCAGGATGTTCGTCGTGAAGCAGCCCAATCATTGGGCCAGATCGGCCGGTCAGTCGCCGTACCAGGTCTTCTGCAGTCTCTTGAGGATTCCGCATCTGATGTAAGAGTGGAGTCCGCCAAATCTCTGGGTATCATTGGCGAGACCACGGTTGAGGTGATTACGGCACTGTCTGAAACGTTGGAGGATACCGACAGTGACGTACGTGGGCAGGGCGCTTTATCTCTTGGGTGGATGGGCAAGACCGCAGAATCGACGGCACCCAGGTTGATGGAGCAGCTCAACGATGAAGATGAGGACGCTACGTTCAACGCCGCATATGCCTTAACAATGATGGACAAAGCGGAGCCTCAACGTGTCATACCTATTTTCGTCAGAGCACTACGTGTTCGAGATTGGAACGGAGAGTCCCGGTACCGTGCCGCCAAGGCGCTTGGACGGCTCGGTGTTCCGGCACGGGTTGCGCTCCCAGCGCTTAACTCCACAAGCCGTGATCAGACTGAGTGGGTGCGCGACGCAAGTGTTGAAGCCATCCGGCAGATCACAAATCCAGACAAGGTAGGTGCATCACAGAACTGATCGCATGTCCCTACTCCAAATTGGCATGCAGGTTAACCGATATCTAGACAGGTCAAACCCCTTGCGCTACCACACTCTCCACCGACCCGAATTCTGATTCGAGTAGTAAGTGGTGTAGCAACGGATACGCACCTGTAAAATCCTCGAAGGTTCCACCTCGCATGGCATCGCGTTCTTGCCTTCTCTCGTATTCTAAAGCAGATTACCATCCCGTTCATCCATTAGCCAAATAGCATAGACTTTTATTGTTAAGCCACGCATCTGGTCGAACTATCCAGAATTCGATTGCTTCGTTGATCTTCTGCACATTGTTTGTGTGGTACGACCGCATCAGGAAGCCCCGTTTCTTGCTCCAGCATTACAGAACAGAATCAGTTCTGTCTGTGCAGGTGTGCGGCTCCCTATTATCCAAAAGTCTTTCCACAGAGGAAAATCGAATGTATCGAACAGGAACATCTCTCTGGGTGGTAACAATCGCTATGCTGATGGTCGGCATCGCCACGGTTTCGAGTCGGGCAGAACAGGATCCTCGGCCGTTCGAATCGGCAGCCGTTGCGAGTTTCAATGAGCCTTGGGCTATGGCATTTCTGCCGGATGGTAGCATACTCGTTACGGAGAAATCCGGACGTCTCATTGTAGTTGAACAAGACGGAAAGAAGTCGGCTCCAATTCAAGGAGTACCCAAAGTAGATTACGGTGGTCAGGGCGGCCTGGGCGACGTGATCGTCCATCCGAATTTTACCGATAATGGGGTCATTTATCTGAGTTACGTTGAGGCTGGATCGGGTGACGTGAGAGGCGCAGCAGTAGCTAGGGCCAAACTGGTCTATTCATCTGGGAGTGGCACTCTGACTGATCTGGAGGTTATTTGGCGCCAGGTTCCTAAAGTAGTCGGGCGGGGGCACTTTGGACACCGGATGGCATTTTCACCCGACGGACTTCTCTTCATCTCCTCGGGAGAGCGCCAGAAATTTGATCCGGCTCAGGATATGAATCAGAATCTCGGGAAGATTATCCGACTCAACGATGACGGATCCGTACCTTCAGATAACCCATTTGTGGACCAAGGTGGGGTCACTGCTCAGATCTGGTCATTGGGGCACCGCAATCCCTTAGGTATAGCTTTTGATGCCGAGGGGCGTCTCTGGAACCAGGAGATGGGCCCACGCGGTGGGGACGAGCTGAATCTCGTGAGGCGCGGTGCAAACTATGGCTATCCTCTTGTCTCCAACGGTGATCACTACAACGGAAATCCCATTCCAGGTCACGATACCAGACCTGAATTTGAAGCTCCTAAGGTTTGGTGGACTCCCGTCATCTCACCCTCCGGATTGATTGTCTACTCAGGAAGTCTATTTCCCAATTGGCGTGGCAGCGCTTTCATCGGTGGCCTCTCGTCCGAAGCTTTGATAAGAATCGTGCTCAAGGATGATACTGCCAGGGAAGCCGAGCGGTTCAGCATGGGAAAACGCATTCGTGAGGTGGAAGAAGGTCCTGGCGGAGCCCTGTGGATTCTCGAGGATGGAAGCGGGGGACGGATGCTCAAGCTCACGCCCCCCCAATGAACACTGCGCAACGTATAGTTACCTTGGATCCATCATGATGCCCAGGTTTGGTGCAGAGGAGGAACAGGAATAGTACATCTAGCTGGCTCATTGAAGGTGCGGATCTCCACGTGCTATGTCCATCAATTGGCTCCTAAAAATCAGTTTCTCATCCAAATTTCCTTCGGCTCTAGGATATTCCCCGAGTGATGTGCCCTCCGGCATTCGCTATTATGTATTCACGATTTATGCCAACAAACAACGAATACTCCTATTCTGTCGTGGAGGGCACATCATGGAGTCCAGAGGACAGTTGTTGATCGTTGATAGCGATCCAATAGCGCTCGCGTCTATCTCAGAGATGCTCCAGAGTGAAGGGTACGAATGCGATATGGCGTCGGCTACGGAAACAGCCGAAGTAAGGGTTATTCAGGGAGCATTCGACCTATTGATCATTGATGCGGGGATGCCTGGCAATACCGATCTGGCATTTATCTCAGAAATTCGTAAGATTCTGCCCAGTATCCCTATTCTGGTCCTGTCGGATTCTCCTACGGTCTCCTGCTGTATGGCTGTCATGGCGCTCCAAGCGGCGGATCTCGCCTCGAAGCCGATTTCTCGAGAGGAATTATACAGCAAGGTAGAAAGCCTGGTAGTACAGGGACAGATCTCAACTCAGGTGCGGGCGTCGCGAATTCGCCTGGATGAGTGGTCTCGTGATCTGCACATGCTTGAACAGGTGCTCGACCAGGGCGCCCATGCTGCCCAAACGGCCCGCTCTCTAGTGTTGATGACCATGCGGAACATAGTCGGTGGGTTGATCGATATGGAGCGCATCGTAGAG
>JABIQT010001047.1 GCA_018667995.1 Candidatus Latescibacterota bacterium | reverse complement strand
CTCTACGCCCAACTCATCGAGAAGCAACGGACAGTCCATTTCTGTCAATGCCCAATATCTACTGTACCCATATAGCACGAGTTCAGTGATCTTCGTTTTCGGATTTGGCCCCCAACTGGGCGTGTCCCGCTCCACATCATCATTCCGGGCATCTCAGAATCTGTCGAAAAACACCAATACCTCGTTCTCAGGAGGAATGTCCGGCAGCTGGGGCGCAGAATGGTTTTTCAAACCTGGATTGAGTCTCCTCGCTGAGTATGGGGTCTCGATGAGTTACAGTCGGTACAAGTCTACTCGGACCACCGAGTCAGTCGACACGTTTGGGGGGATAAACATATTAGTCTCGGAACGAAACTCGGTGTCTTCACGAACCCGATTTGGGCATTCGGCGCTAAAATTCGGCGTCTCCTTCTATTTCTAGCCACAGGAGCCAGATGCCATGCTGCGTTGTATTCTGATTACTCTGGTTATAGGCGGCATCGGATTCAGCACGGGTTGCACCCCGTCGATGAATCCCCTGCGTCCCGCAAATGCGGAAGAGCTGGCCGGAACCTGGACACTGGTCTCCGCGCATTCTCCCGGATTCCCAGGAGTTGAAATTATCGCAGGTGAAAGGTATGAAACACCCGACAACGTCCCACTAGCTCCTGCCGGAACGCGAGCTACAACCCAGGCCACGCTCATCTTCAGCGGATCCAGTTTCAGTCTCGATGGCGCGGTCTCCGGTCTGATCTCTACGGCGATCACCGGACAGTACATCGTGACCGATTCTTCCGTGGTCGTCCAGGTAATCGACACGAAGAGGGGACGCAGCAGATTTCTGAGCACAAAGATCAATCTCCGAAGCGACGGAACCATAGAGGTCTCCGGCATCGGGCCATTCCTACTTGAAAGGTCAAGAAGGTCCTATGTGGAGCTGGTTGGAGTCTTCAGACGGACGACTGGGTCGTGAGTACGTAGGTGGTTAGTCGGCGTACCGTAGAGCGGCGTGCCTCAAACCTAAACGTTCACTCACGCTGGTTCCGACCGTCTGTAATCTATCAGTGTCACATGTTCGACTTCTCAGATATAACTGGCTCGCTGGCCGGTTGGCAGGCGGGCAAAAAAAAGGCCGGCGGGAACCCGCTTGATGCGGGACTCCGCCGACCATAGAAATCAGTGCTATCGGCTCAGATCAATCTGCTGCTACACAGGTATCACCCCTACCGCTCATCGTCCGCGTATACCACCGTATCCAAGGCCCCACTGTAGGAATAGAGCTCATTGGGCTGGAAGAACCGGGCTACCTCATCGACAGCACTCTCTGTCGAATCTGACGCGTGGACCAGATTACACTGCATGCTCATACCCAGATCACCACGAATGGTACCCGGAGCGGCCTTCCGGGAGTTGGTCACCCCACAAAGCTCGCGAACGGCATCAACCGCCTCGAATCCTTCCAGGCACATGGCAATGACGGGTGTGGCACTCATGAACTCCTGCAAACGCGGATAGAACGGTTTGTCCGTAAGGTGGACGTAGTGGGCGTCAAGAATGGCATTGTCAAGCTGCATCATTTTGCATCCTGCAATCTTTAAGCCCTTGGCTTCGAAGCGAGATGCAATCTCCCCCATTAGGCCGCGTTGTATGGCATCCGGCTTGATGAGAATCAGAGTCCGTTCCAACAGAATACTCCTTGTGAAGGTCCTTAAGAATGGCCAAAAAACACGCTGCAATTTATCCGTGATGCCCCTCTTAGTCAATAGAAATTGATGATCACAGAATGCCGAAAAAATCGTATAGACAATCACCCACCATTGGTATATACTGTAGCCTTCAACCTGGTCACCAACCATCAGAGTAGTTGGTTCTTCTGTACTCTGTATGGCGTAACCCGCGCGAACGTTCGCCCGCCTAAGATTCAGTTTTCCTATATCACTATTTTTCCTCTTTTCGGAGGTGGCACTGTATGTGGGATGATGATAAACCACACGAGGAGTGCGGCGTTTTCGGCGTGTTCAACAATCAACAAGCCACAGATCTAACATATCTCGGGCTCTATGCACTGCAGCATCGTGGTCAGGAGAGCGCAGGCATTGCCGTGTCTAATGGAGAGATCATCCGAATGCATAAGGCCATGGGACTGGTAGCCGAGGCATTCGAAAATGGCGCTGCACTGGAACATCTCAAGGGGCACATTGCCCTCGGACATAATCGCTACTCCACAACCGGCAACTCCCAGATTCTCAATGCGCAACCGATCCTGATAAAATACAAGCGGGGACAACTGGCATCTGCACACAATGGCAACCTGATAAATGTCGGTACACTTCGGATGATGATGGAGGACGAGGGATCCATCTTTCAATCCACCGCGGACAGTGAGATCGTAGTACATCTGGTCGCTCGATCGCAGGAGGAGACGGTTCCCGAGATGATTGCTGACGCCCTCGGACATGTGGAAGGCGCCTATTCCTTTCTTTTCATGACGGATACCCAATTGATTGGTGTCCGAGATCCTCACGGGTTCCGGCCATTATGCATCGGCAAGACCGACGAATCTTACTTCATGGCTTCAGAGTCGTGCGCATTTGATATTATGGATGCGGAATACGTGAGAGATGTGGAACCTGGCGAAATTGTCGTCATAGATGAAAATGGTCTCCACAGTTTCTTTCCTTTTGAGCCCGCAAAACCTTCCTTTTGCATCTTCGAATACATCTATTTTGCTCGCCCCGACTCCAAAGTGTTTGGTGAAAATGTAGACAAGCCCAGGCGGCGTTTTGGTAGACGACTGGCTCAGGAGCACCCTATCGAAGCCGACGTCGTTATCGCCGTCCCCGATTCAGCAAACACTGCGGCCTTGGGCTATTCAGAGGAATCTGGCATCAGGTTTGAGATTGGCCTCATACGAAATCACTATCTGGGCCGCACCTTTATCGATCCAAACCAGGCAGTACGGGAACGCAAGGTGAAGCTGAAGTTCAATACGGTGAAGGGAGTTCTGAAAGGCAAACGCGTCGTTCTGGTTGATGACTCGATTGTACGAGGAACAACCTTGAAACAATTGGTTCGACTCGTCCGCCAGAGTGGCGCGGCGGAGGTGCACGTCCGCGTCAGCAGCCCCCCGATCCAGAACCCTTGCTTTTACGGGATAGACATGCAGACCAAAGGTGAGTTGATCGCGGTGAATCAAGCGGAAGACGAGGTCGATCAGGTCCGCCAGTTTATCGGCGCGGACAGCCTGGGATATCTCTCCATCGAGGGCCTTCTCCAGATAGCCACGGAGTTCGGATCGGAAAACGCCGGATACTGTTCAGCCTGCTTCAGCGGTGAGTACCCTATGACACCGCGTGAAGATGTGAACAAAATGCTCCTGGAAAACAAGTGCAGCGGGTAGCCTCCCCACTGTGGTTGAAAGCGCTCGACCATCTTTTCCTGATGCGCCCGATGCTGATGCCTCCCCTATGGACCATCAGCATTCTTGGCTATGGACAGGGTCAACGACAAGACGTTTCTCCAGATTGGACGACGCTACTGTATCCGATCGCAGTCTTTACACTTCTGACTGGTGGCGTATACGTACAGAATCAGGTATTTGATCTCGAGGGCGACCGAGCTAACAACAAACTGTTTCTTCTAGGTGACGGATACATTTCGCTTCGTGCGGCGGGACTGCAGACATGGGGATGTTATCTTGGCGCAGTTATACTAGCCTTCTTCCATTCCACGTGGTTCGGCGCATTGATGTGTGGTGCCCTGCTCCTCGGTAGTCAATACAACGCACCGCCGTTACGGATGAAAGACCGGCCCGTTGAGGGTCTCCTCTACAACGTGGTAATCTACGGTGGTTTTGCTTTTGTCACCGGTTGGATGGTATTGGCTGACTTCAGCTTGGATCTGCTGCTTAAGACGATTCCCTATTGTCTCGGGGTCGGCGCCATCTATCTGAACACCACCTTGCCAGATATCCCAGGTGATCGAGCAGCAGGTAAGATCACGATTGCCGTAAAATACGGGTATGATACCGCCGCAACACTGGCCGGCGTCATGCTGGCAGTAGCCGTGATTACAGGATGGATCGTAGACGATCTCTACATCGCGATTCCATCGCTATTAGCTCTACCACTGTTTGTAAAGATGAGAGTTACACGAAATGTAGAGGACGTTGCACTCGCCACAAAGATGGGCGTACTGCTGCTGGCGCTGGCCGCGGTTCTGACCTACCCACCTTATCTGGCACTTCTGATACTGTTATTTTTCGGCTCCAAACCGTACTACAGGTATCGCTTCGGCATCACTTATCCATCGTTCCGAGTTCAGAGATAACATCCCACAATGATAGACATAAAAGCGAATGCTTGTGATTACTGTGGCACGTGCGTGGCCGTATGTCACGTAGATTGTATCGAGTTGCTGGAATCCTCAATTGCAGTGGATCAGCTGGTATGCGATGATTGCTGCAAATGCGTGTACGTGTGTCCATTGAATGTCCTGTCGTCGGACATACTATCCAAAGCATCACACGAATAGTTAGCGCACCTGCCAGAAATCAGGATTCATCGGCCCAATAGCAAGATTCGCCACTGCCCCGGGTATCCTTCTACACACCCTCTTCAGCGGATTCCGGTGACATAGACTGATCAGGAAAATAGCTAAGAATCCGGCTGATTGTCTCTTTCAATTCAGGACGTGGTATGACCTGGTCGACAAAACCCCGCTCATAAAAGAACTCGGCCGTCTGGAAGCCTTCAGGTAGTGTAGCACGGATTGTCTGTTCAATGACACGCGGCCCCGTGAAGCCGATCATGGCTCCCGGTTCTGCCAGTGTGAAATCTCCAAGCGATGCATAGCTGGCCATCACGCCAGCCATCGTTGGATTGGTCAGCAGTGATATATAAGGCAGTTTAGCCTCCGACAGGCGAGTGAGCCAAATCGCGGTTTTGGCCATTTGCATGAGGGAGAGGATCCCTTCCTGCATGCGGGCTCCTCCGGCCGTAGAAATGATAATCAACGGGCACCTTAGTTCTATGGACCTCCGTATAGCACGGGCGATTTTCTCGCCCACCACAGACCCCATGGAACCGGCGATAAAAGATGGATCATGAATCGCCACCGAAACAAGTCGTCCGTCGATTGCGCCTTTTCCGGTAATCACAGCCTCGGTCAATCCGCTTCTCTTCTGGTAGTTCTTTATGTGATCGGGATAGTTCTGCTTTTCTTTGAACTGAAGTGGATCTGTCGTTCTCAGTTCGGTCTCACGCTCTTCAAAGGAACCCTCGTCAAGTAGGATTGACAGGTACTTCTGATGACCGATCTTAAAATGAAAGCCGCACTTTGAACAGACACGGAAGCCGCGATCAAGGTCTTCTTTGAATAGAATGGCATCACATTTGTCACACTTTATCCAGAGACCCTCCGGAATATTGCGACGGTCACCGTCCCCTTTCTTGGGTCCGGAATTTGGTTTCTTGAACCAGCTCATATCGTATCCAATACTATGGCGCCAAATAAATGGCGTGCATCAAGCCGCCCCTGGGGCGACTTTACAGGTTAATTTCTTCAAGCATTCCCGTCATCAGCAATGAGAATCTGTCTATTGCATCATTGACGACGACGGCGACGTCCTCGTGCTTAATGGGGCTCGGTTCATCCCCCACGCACATATTAGAGATACAGGAAACACCGGCAATACGCATGTTGAGCTGCGAAGCAACTACCACCTCCGGCACAGTTGACATGCTTACTGCGTCGGCACCGAATCTTCTCAACATGGCAATTTCCGCAGGAGTCTCAAATGATGGCCCTAGCATGGATGAGAGCACGCCACTCCTGAGGGTCATGCCCGATTTCGCAGCGACATCAGCCAGGACAATACGGAGCTCCTCATCATATACTGGTCCCGAGCGGAAATCAGGAGGACCTATACTGGGCGGGGGATCTCCGCCCATCATATCGATATGATCTACGATGGACATGAGATCTCCGACTTGAAAGAATCGATTGAGTCCACCTGCTGCGTTGGTCACAAACAGCGTTCTGGCACCCAGTTGATGCATAATTCGAACCGGAAACGTAACTTGCTCGGGGCTGTAACCTTCATAGCGGTGAATTCGTCCTTGCATAATCACAAGACGTGTCTTACCGTGTCGGGCAGAAACTAGGTATCCGGCGTGTTCAGCAACCGTTGAAACCGGAAACCCGGGAATATCGTTATATTTGACACGTGCCTCGACTTCCAGCATTTCAGAGAACCGACCAAAACCAGTACCCAGTATCATGCCCATAGAGGGCTGGCAGAACCCCATATCCCGGAGAAAATCGGTTGTTATAGTCGTAGACGGGATCTGGGTTTCTTCCATTTTTGTTTGCACATCAATCCACACAGGAGGTGGCTCATGAGTGTGATTACGATAGCCCGTGAATTCGCCAGTGGCGGAATAGATATCGGTAGGATAATCGCCGACCGGCTTGAATACGATTATACAGATAAAGGTCTCATCGCTGAAGTGGCACAGGCCGCAGGAGTCTCCGAGGAAACAGTGGAGCAGATAGACGAGGTGGGCGAGAGACCGGTTCGCCGATTTCTGCGCGAACTATTTACACCTTCTAATGTCTATTCGTTGTCCCCGGAATATCCTCCATTGATCTGGCCCTATGTCCCCAACTCGGATGCGTCGTCTGACAAAAGTATCCTGACTCAAAACACCTTTCTAGATCGGGCCGAATACCTGAAAATACTACAGGAGACGATCAGCACTCTGGCAAAGCGCGGCAACGTCGTAATCATTGGACGCGGGAGTCAATGTATACTGAAGGACCAGCCAGACACTCTTCATGTGCGGTTCGTGGCGAACATGGAGAACAGAATCGACTACTGGATCAAAGAGTCTGGAGGTACGCAGGAAGAGGCTGAGCACGTCATCCATGAAAAGGATCAGCAACGGCAATATTACCTGCAGCACAACTACCAAGAGTCCTGGTCCGATGCCAGACTTTATCATCTGGTAGTCAACACCTCCAGATTCTCACAAAACGACGTCGCGGATCTGATTGTACAGAGCCTCTCCATGATTCAATCCAAGAAGTAGACCGTCACCTGGCTTTCGTCCACCGGACCTCGCTTCCCCTCGGCATGCTGGCATCGGAACTTCTATGCGGTTCATGCCAGATGCCGGCTACCGGGGGATACTGTCCGTCCCGGTCAACGTGCAAATCGACCACGCACGGCCTGTTAAGGGCAATTGCTCTGTTCACCGCGTCATCAAGTTGGTTGCACTCGGTAACCGTGATGCCTTCGGCTCCCATGGATCGGGCCAGTGCGGCGAAGTCTGTAGGCTGGGTGAACTCAGTCCCGATGACCCGCCCGTCATAAGCGGCCTGCTGGCCATCTCTGATAGCCCGCAACGTCATATCGTTGAAGACGAACCAAATCACCGGAATCTGCCACTCAACTGCGGTGACGATCTCTTGACAGACCATGAGAAAGCCACCATCGCCGGTGATACAAGCACAGACTGTGTCCGGCTCTGCTAGTTTGGCACCCATGATTGCAGCGGGTCCCCATCCCATCGGCGTCCATCCACCCGGATTTAGAAATCTACGTGGACCGTAAACCGGATAGAATGCGGAAAAATAATGTGCATGTGTACCTGTGTCAACCGACAGTATGGAATTGCGAGGTAGTAGAGCTCTGAGCCTATCGGCTACTACCATTGACTCCATGGGTGTCTTCTCGGAGTCGGGCAGGGGTAACTGAAAACTGGAAGTTGAATCGCTAATCCATCCTATGGCTTGTTCAGCACCTGATCGTCCCCCCTTTTCACGTATCAGAGCGATCAGATCAACCAGGGTCGCCTTGGCATCACCGAGCAGACCGACCTCGACCGGATAGTTTTTGGCCAGCTCCTGCTGCTGAATATCAAGCTGAATAAAACGGTTCTCCTTGACGAATGGGCGGCCCTCAGTCCACCAGCTAGTCCCTTCGTCTGAGAATCGATATCCGACGGCCAAGACTAAGTCAGCATGTTCTCTGATGAACTCGTGAGCAACCGGATGGCCTAACCAACCGACCATCCCAACAGACAACGGATGATCTTCCGCTATCAGCCCCTTGGCAACGAAGGAGGTGGCCACAGGCGCTCCAAGCAGCTCGGCCAGTGCCACTATTTCCTGCTCCGCCCCGCCGATCATGGCGCCGTTTCCGGCCACAATTACGGGACACTTAGCGCCAACCAATAGCTCGGCCGCACGCTTCAAGGAGTCCAGGTCGGCTCGAACATGCCTGCCATAGTCATAGGCCTGCGGCTTCTGAATTTCAATATCATCAAAATAGGCCGCCTGCAGATCCCAGGGATATTCAATGGCTACCGCTCCGGGACGGTCAGCCTGTGCAATGGCGAACGCCTTCCGGACAATTTCACCTGTGCGAGCAGGTTGCTGTACGTCCCACACCTTCTTAGTGAAGGGCTGCAATGCCTGCGTGAAACACTGGTCCGTTGGGGTTTCCGCGCGCGATGTCTCCTGCAACTGTCCCCGGCCAGCCTGCCCGGCAATGATGCCCCCGCTGATTGCCAAAACCGGAGTCGACGTGAAGTGTGCGGTTGCCAGCCCCATCAACATATTCGTGGCACCGGGACCGACAGATGAACAGCAGACACCGACCTTTCCGCTGACCCGGGCATAGCCGTCCGCTATGTGGGCGGCAGCCTGCTCATGTCTGACCAGTTTGAACTGTACCTGTGTTGAATCGTAGAGCGCATCGAGAATATTCATATTCCCGTGTCCCGGAAGGCCAAATACATATTCGACATCGTGCGCTTCGAGCGCTTGGACCAGCGCTTGGGCGCCGCGTAATCGAGCCATAATTGCTCCGTCATTTAGAGGGATTCTAACTTCGGATAGGTCCGTATCAGTAATAGGTTCCAAGAACGATCCTGTCAACCGAATTCGGCCCTCCCATAGGCGCCAATCACCTTGACACAAGGGGCTTGGCCGTCTATACTCCAACCACTCAACCAACCATACAAATCCACCGTAGGCCCCCACATGCCGTTGCCTCTCACCGACGAGACCATGATATCCGCCGCCCGCGAACTCGAGCGCCGACATGGGGAGATAGCAGGTATTGTAGCGACCTATGGCATTCCTCCCCTCTGGCAGAGAGCACAGGGGTTTGAGACGCTTGTATACATCATCTTGGAGCAGCAGGTTTCACTGGCTTCGGCACGTGCCATATATCGCCGGCTCAAGGATCGCATCACGTCATTCACACCTGAAACCTACCTAGCGTTCTCCGACGAAACACTTCGTGAAATCGGTCTGAGTCGGCAGAAGATACGGTACACCAAAAACCTGGCTCAGGCTCTTGCGACCGATCAACTGGTTCTCGAAGAACTCCCTGGACTGGAGAATGAAGCAGTGCGTCATAGACTGACAGCTATCAGTGGGATCGGCGATTGGACCGCGACGATTTACCTAATGATGGCCCTGCGACACCCCGATGTCTGGCCTCAGGGCGATCGGGCTCTGGCCGTTGCCGTTCAGAAGGTCAATGGGCTTGATACGACACCGGACCAGAATCTCCTAACCGCCATCGGCGAGGAATACCGACCGTGGCGATCCGTCGCAGCTCGTCTGTATTGGTTTCAGTATCTGGATGGGGGCAGTCCGGCCCCGGATATCGAGGTCAGCAGTGTTTGAGTACAAAGAAGGCAATCTGCAGATTTTTGGGCGTGATGCTCGTGCCCTGACCAGATCCATTCTGACACCATTCTTCTTGATTGATGAACAACGGTTCATCGATAACTATACGACCCTGAGTCATGCCCTTGGCTCAGACGATGGTTCCTCTATCGTTCGATACTGCATTAAAACAAATAATGAGCTTGGTGTCCTCAAAGTCGTGGCAGGGCTTGGCTCTCACGCCATGGCTTCATGTCCGAGCGAGATTCAACTCGCCAGCATGTCGGGGATTACACCCGAGAGGATGTCCTATCAGAGTCCTCTATTGAGGGAGCGCGAACTCCACGATGTGCTAGACGCTGGAGTCAAACATGTGCACGCCTTCCGTATGGAAGATTTGATATTACTTGAAGAGATCGCCGGCCTGCGGGGTACTCATTTTCAGGTGTCTCTGCGGGTACAATTTGAATCTCCGGGCAGCCCATTGACGCCACTGGGGTTCCTCTCGGGCCGATTGGGATTCAGCGCCTCCGAAGTGGTAGCTGCAGGGGTACTCTGTAACGGATCTAGCCGATTATCACTTCGGGGTATCAATTTCTACCTTGGCACACAGAGAATCAGCCCGGAGAACTACAGGAAACCGATTAGCCAGGTTGTTTCTATGGCGACCAGGCTGCGGCACGAGCACAATATCCACGTACACGAAATCAACGTGGGTGGCGGCGTACCTTCCCCCTCCATGAGACGGCTCCACCTGCGGCCCCGTGATCTGATCAAGCGCTGGCGCGATTCGGATGCGGTCTCATTCAGTCCGGCAATTCTTGACTCTTTTGCGAAAGAGCTAAAGTCGGTATTTCATGAGGTTGTTCACAAGCAGGGGTTTGATCCGGCCCCCACTCTGGCCGTTGAAGCTGGTCGCTCTCTAATCGGAAATGCCACCGTTCTAATCACGCGAGTCTGTCGAGCAAAAGGAGCCTGGCTTTTTCTGGATGCAAGCCGAAATGACCTGGGTGAGTCCCCGCTGCTGTTTCGGCGCACCATCATGCCAGCGGTCCATCACCAAGGCGCACAGGATCGCTTCTACCATCTATCTGGCAGGACTCTGAACACGCGAGACATTATCGACTTGAGAAGGCGCCTGCCCGAAGTTAGAGAGGGCGACGTTCTGGCCATTGGCGACGCAGGCGCATACACCATAGCAAGGTCATCTCGGTACGCCGGCCTCGCACCCGCGGTGCACATGATAACCACAGCCAACGAGATAAAAGAGATCCGGCGGCCAGAGACAGTGGAGGACCTTGCCGGTCCGATGGATAAGACTCATGTCTGACCATCGCCCCCCTGCCATAGATACTTCGCTTCGGCAACAAGGACCGGACACCAGCCAGCTTCGTGAGCAAAGGCTGCACTGGGACGGCATCGCGCGCGCCATGCCTGATCTCTACGAAGTCTACTCGACACGGTACTATCGCCGCTGCGAGATCACGCTCATTTCTCGACTGATCGGACCACTCCTGGGCAAGAAGGTCCTCAAGCTGGACCTATGGAATGAAGCGGTCAATACACGACTCCTTCAGTGGATCTCGGAACAAGGGGCCACCGCCTTCGGTGTGGACGTGAGTACTGTTACCACCAAGCGTGCCCGTAAGAATGACATAGACGGCGACGATTGCCTCCATCTTGCCCAATCGGATATTCGACATCTTCCCTTTCCTTCGGACTCCTTCGATGTAGTCTACACCATGGGTACCATTGAACATATGGACGACTATGACACAGCCATCCGCGAGGTGTGCCGTGTCTTGAAGCCAGGGGGACTTACTATCGTTGGAGTTCCGTTCAAGTGGGACATATTCCTGAGACCGATCATAGTGGGAATCCTTGATTGGTTCGGAAAGTACCCGTATAGTCCAGAAAAGTCGTTTGGATCGAGGGAATTACGGTCGCTATTGGAATCGAGTGGGCTTTCGCCGATTCAGCGTAGCGGCATCTTGATGCTGCCGGGCATTATCAGAATGGCTGAGATCTTCCTCTATCGGCGTGGACTAGGAATTCATCGGTGGCTCAAGCCCCTTGTAGTGCCGTTCGATTGGTTAGAGAACCGTTACCGGTGGCCGGGATACCTGGGCTACCTCATAGCATACTCGGCGGAGAAACCGGCTGTATCCGAATTTGGCGAGCCAAATGATTCATGAGCTTATCTGTTAAATTCTTGGCACTCGCCCGAGCAATGCCAGGTTACCGTACCGACTGCCCAAGCGTGCGGGGCTTTGGAGGGGAAGTAGAGCTATTTCCAGACGAGGCAATAGTCCTCCTTACGCATGCCTTTTCATTAGTAGTTGAGGAATCGGGCAATTCGATCCCGAAAGACACTTGGTTTCTTACCGTGAGCATCGAAGGTATATACCATCAGCGTACGCTCGCCGTCTTCCATCATGGTTATACCGCGATGTAACACTGCGGAACCCCGCATGAGAAGAAGATCGCCCGGTTCTGATACAATGCTCTCGTAGGGAAATATGGAGAACACCTGTGGCACCGCGTAGAACGGATACAACAGGTATTTGAGAAATCGGCTCAACGCCGGGGAAATCACCTGGGTCTCGCCCCGATTGGTATTTCGGAGTGTCACGAGAGCCACATAATCATGGGCATCCCTGTGCCACCGGAATTCATGGGTCTTCTGGGCATATCGCTGAATTCTCATGGATCGCCGGGGGCTTCTGAGAAATTGCAGGCGTTGTTCAAACAACCGCTCTGCCTCTGGCATTACGCGATTCTCACCCAGCTCTGCAATAGGGAGTAGTCGCTCGCGGATCTGGTTTCCATTGATGACACGATACTTCGGTCCCAGCCCCGCTTTGCCCTTAGTTTCCGTGAACAGATCAGACTGGTCCTGTATCAAGCCACAGAATCTCTCCACATCAGCGGGGTCAAGAAAACCCGATATGCGTTCGTAGATCACCATGGTTGACCCGCTATCACCGCGGGTATGTAGAACTCCATCTGATACATGCAATATCTCCCGCTCCAGCCGTCTATGCCTAATCCCCGCACCTATGAGATTTTGCGCCCAGTTTACGAGCAAAAATCGCTGGTGCCCAGGCAGAGCACCTATTATAGCCAACAGGTTCCTACTCTAAGTGGGTGATCTATTGACGATAGTATCCAAGGTTCTATGGAAGTATTCTGACAGTTACGAATCGGCCGTGATCCACTCTTTCGAAGAGCGCGGTTAGTCGTAAACGGACATCCAGAATCCACCATAATTGGATTGAATCTGCAGCCTCGGGCAGGGGGCACGAGGCGGCACGGCTATCCACGTATCTTAATGGTGAGACGTCAGATGCTTGCGGATCGAAGTCGACCACAAGACCATGAGATCTGCATTGTATCTGGGAAGCCAGTATGGCACTCGTGGGCCCGGCCAGTTCTTTCCATCTTCCAGGTCGAACACGTTAAGCGGACCTGGTAATCACATCAGCGCCAATCACCCGGATTACTCCGGACCACCGGTACGTGGATCAATGTGGGTGTTGAGGTGTTTGACAGAGACCGCTTGAGCAGAGGCCCGATGCTCTGGGCATCGTCGGCACGGCAGGCCTCAGCACCGAAACCTTCGGCCACACGATCGAACCTTACCGTTCCGAGTTCACTCGTGATACCTTCACCGTATGCCTGCAAATGCCCGGTAAGTGTAATACCCCAGGCCTCGTCATCGGCGAG
>JABIQT010000850.1 GCA_018667995.1 Candidatus Latescibacterota bacterium | reverse complement strand
CTGCGAGCAGGTTGAGTTCCGGTACTCCTGTGACCTTCAGCGTTCCGCTGGCGGTGTATGTTCCTGTCAGTGTCGAGAAGTCACCGGCTACTGCTTGTGACTGTACCGTGCGGAATGAGCTTCTGATGGTACCGAGTGCGGCATCAGCTTCTGACCCGTATGCACTTTCTGTAGCACCGCGATACAGGGGAATGGCAACTGCCGCCAGGATACCGACGATGATGACGACGATCAAGAGCTCTACCAAGGTGAAACCGGACTGCTGGTTGCGGATGCGTTGCATGATAACTCCTCCTCAAGAGTTAGTAATGAAAGAAAGTGAAGTCTATATCCGTTCCTTAGTTTCTTTTTTCGGATGCTTCACTGCGTTCATACCCTGGTAAATGCAATGTGCGTGCCAATATCTGATCTTTCTTCAGAATAAAATCATAAGTATTTGTTAGTATTGTACTTAAAGTCCCGTCGATGTCTAAATGGGGTACAGGTCTCGATGCGGTGCATACCCATTGATACTGCCACATACGGTTCTGATTATGAAACATGACCGTATGGTATCAAGTGGTAAGTGGTGTAAGTATAAATACTTACAGTGTCATGTGACACTGTGTCAGTTACTGTCATGTCTGGCAAAAATGGCGTATTCCGAGGGTTAAAAGGTTGAAAATAAAGAAATTAAGGCATGTCAGGTTGTGTACTACATTTTTGAGTATCGAGCAGTCGTGAGAGTTTGGAGAAAACCTGATCCGGCGACATCTCCTCAAGACATGCTCGAGTATTCTTCCAGCACGGCCGATTTCCGTGGCGGCTGCACGGGCTGCAGTCGAGGTCAAGTGTAAGTGAGAGATCCTCTGTTCCAATTGGAGCGAAACCGAGTCGTGGATGTGTGGGGCCGAAGAGTCCCAAGACTGGGGTGCCGACTGCGGAGGCGACATGCATGGGGCCGGAGTCGTTACTCAGCACCGCCCTGCAGCGTGATAATGCGGCCGGTAACAGTCCAATATCCAGATCGCCTACCCAGTTCAAGAGATCTGCTCGAGACAGGGAAACGATATCGGTCGCCGTAGCACGGTCCTGATGGCCGCCGACGACAAGTATTCCCATTGATGGAGGTGCATTCAATCTATCGGCAATCTCAGCGAAGAATTTAGCGGGCCACTGCTTGACTGTTGATGATGCGCCTGGGGCGATACCCAGAAGTGTCTGCTCCGCGCCGATACCCGAGTGCATTAAACGGTCGGCTACGCTCTGTTCCTCATTGGCGCCTACCTGCAGTTCAGTCTGGTGGTTGGCCCTCTCGATTCCGAGCGGATTGAGCGCGCTCAGGTAGTTCTCTATCGTATGTCGTGTTTCTATGGACCCACCGAACCGAGAGACCATGCGCATCCTTGCAAGTCGTCGATTATTGTAGGTGACGGTCTTTGATCCTCGACCCAACCTTCCAAGTATAATGCTCCTTGGATTTGCATGAAGGTCGATGATAATATCAAAGGATTCTTCTCGGATTTCATGTAGGAAGGACAGAAATGGCTGGTCCGGCTTCAATGAGATGACCGAGTCGACCCCAGGGAGCAGACAAGCGATAGATGCATACATGGCTTTGACTGCGAACGAAATGTGTGCCTCGGGATACTTGAGACGGAGGGCGCGGGTCGCGGGTGATGTCAGGACGATATCGCCGAGAGAACTGAAACGTACGATTAGAATTTTCATGATATTATCGCCAATACCATCCATCAACGAGGAGAAGGTGTGACTATATCCTATTTCTCAAGATTGCGATTATCAATAAGCTGTATGGCACCTTCGAATACAACATCCGTGGAGATGTCAGACAAGTCGCAAAGCGGCCCAACGTCACATGTTTCGCATTGGCCACCGCGCGGCAATAGGATGCAGCTTTTGTCCGAGACGGGTGCCCAACGTTCAGGTGATCGCCCGGGCTGAGGGCAGAACAACGATGTGGTAGGCACATCTAAGGCAGCAGCCAGATGCATTGGGCCCGTACTACTGCTTACGAGCAAATCCATCTCACCAATGACACCCATGAGTTCGCGGAGCGATAGCGCGCCAACCAGCGAGATGATCGGAATTCCCGATGCATCAATTATCTCTTCGGCCAGCGGCTGTTCTTTCGCGCTCCCCGTGACGATCAGAGGTACCTCATATCGCTCGAACAGTAATCTCGCCAGTTCTCCATAGCGTTTTGCCGACCAATTCGGTGCGTTGTTTCCGTTTCCTGGATGCAGGCCTATAATAGGTCGGGATCTCAATCCCTTTGATACAATCAATGCAGCAGCTGCAGCTTTTTCCTTACTGGTCAGAAATACGTGTGGTTTACAGGGATCAATGGCAATGTCCATGGCCCGGACCAGATCAAGGCAGTAATCAGACTCATGTCGCATGGAACGTTGTTTGTCGCGACTAACGGTCTTGGTCCACGTAAGTGACTGGTATATTCGATGTCCCACCCCGATACGATTCGGAATTCCTGCCAACAAGAGCATCCAGGCGAGTCGCATCGTCGGAAGCAGCATGAGGGCCGTATCGAAAGTCCTGCTTCTCAGTAGGCTTATTTGCCTAAGCGTCCCAACCATACCCCCTTCAGCAGCAGAAGGATCATCGGTAAGGATCTCGTCAATCCACGGATTGTTGTCGAGGACGGGGCTAGTATAGGGATTAACCAGACCGGCGAGAAAGGCATCAGGTAAAGCACGTCGGATGACTTCGAAGACAGGCAGCGACAGGACAACATCACCGATTTTGTCAGGACGAATTACAAGGATACGCCGGGAGGACATTTGGTACTGACCCCATCTGGTGAAGCAGATCGCGGGTATTCAATACGGGATGCGCTTAGCTACTTCAAGATGCGAAATCTGGGACAATCGATTGGAGGAGTGATCTAGAGTGCGTACAGCCAGTAGTCACCTGGAATCCGTTTCGGTCGCATCGAAGACCTAATTTTCCAGTACTTATTATTAGAGTTACCTCTAATATATAATAGCATAGCGCTGTAGGCTGCAGACCGGCTTTAGAAGATCGTTCGGTTCAAAAAAAACAGGTGTGCCTAGATTCCCACAGCAGACATGCAAAGAAGAACAGCAAGTCTGCGATTAGGGTGAAACATCTCGTTAGAAACCTGTGCTTAGGCGAAAACGCTAGGCCAGTAGATTCTATCAGGGCATTTAGGTTAGGGTCTCGCTGGCGAGCTCTTTGAGTCTCAGCTGCCCACACGCGGCGTCGATATCCCGTCCTCTTTCGCGTCGAATGGTCGTCGTCAGACCGCCAGCGACTACCGACTCGTAGAACGCCTGCTGCCGTCCTTGTGCGGGGGTTTCATAGGGCAGGCCCTCTACTGGATTGTACGGTATAAGGTTGACCTTGCACTTGAGATTACGCAGCAACGAAATCAGATTACGAGCATCGTCAAACCGGTCGTTGATTCCATCAAGCAGGACATATTCAAAGGTTATGATCCGGTTTGTGACAGCGATGTAGTGTCGACACGCTTCTATCAATCCTTCGATTGGATAGCGTTTGTTGATCGGCATGATAGAGGTACGAGTGCTGTTATCAGCGGCGTGAAGGGACACGGATAGTTCAAACTGTATTCCTTCCTCGGCGAGGCGGTAGATTCTGGGAGTGAGACCGCTGGTGGAGAT
>JABIQT010000414.1 GCA_018667995.1 Candidatus Latescibacterota bacterium | reverse complement strand
GTCTACGTCGACATATCTGAGACTTTTGAACGGAAAATCGAAGCGCTAAAGCAGTTCACGTCCCAACCGCAGTTGCCGGCCAACTATGAAGTGCTGGCACGATACCGGGCGCTGGAGGCAAAGACGACCGCCAACATTAAGTCCTGCGTATTCGCTGAAGCATATTGCAGAATAACGGGGCAATAACAGGGGAATCATGAAAAACAGACTGCCCAATGGCAGCCTGTTTTTCATGAGAGGTACTCAAGAATCTATCTCAACATCCACATCAAACTCAAAGTCCTCATCGATGTCCAAGTCCAAATCAAGGTCGAATCGGTCTATTTTGATATCTCCGAGCTCGAATCGAAGCGCATCTTCTAACTCAATGTGCATATCTTCCAATTCATAGCGCATATCCTCGAGTGATTCCCTGAGTTCATCTTCATCCCAGTCCAGATGGAAGTCCTCCATCTGGTGGCGGATCTCAGAGAGGTCAATCTCTGTACGCGCGATTTCCAGCTCACGCCGCATCTCATGCTCAATTTCGGGTCTCAGTGTCTCCAACTGCGTTCGGAAACCTTCAAAATCCAATTCATGAAGTTGGTCTAATGCTTCAGAGATGCCTGAGAAATCCAGGTTCATCTCAATATTCTCCAACGCCGCGTCTATGGTCGCCGCGATATCCGGCATCACTATTTCCGGCGTCTTAATGTGAATACGAGGCTCGCCTTTCTGGGCATAAGCGCTCAGGGGAGAGGCTGAAATAAGCATGAAACAGGAAAGTACAAGCCATAATCGCATCGTGTGCCTCCGGGAAAAATGAACGACAAATATCCTTACTAATAAATATAGACTCGCCAAGAGCCATTTATGTTAGCACTCTTCACCAAGAAAGTTCATCCCCTCCCAATTTTCGCCAAAAAGCGACGGAACGGGTTCGGCTGTATCCTGCGAAAAAAACTCAGAATCGTTTCTTGCAGGCCGTCCGGAAGTGGTGCAATAAATTCAAAATCCTTAGCGACATTTTCCTGTCGTTCCACGACCGATATTCTCTGCATTTGGTTACCTGATCCACCGACAACCGGACCTTCCATCAGTCCAGTATTGAGGCGCGCAATGAGCATATCTGCTTGAGTAATCAGCGCCAGGTGCTGCTCCAGGATATCGGCGGTCTTTCGATGATACCGTTTTGTAATTCGCCGGATCCTTTCACATGCCCGCACTATACTCTTGCTCGACGCATCGGGACTGTGTTCGAGTCGGACAGTATCAAAATGCGCAATCCACTCCGTCACTCCAAGTTCAGCCACAGCGATATCCCGATCAGGATAGATAGCGAGTAAGGATTCACCGAGCAGTCCTATCTCCTGCCGTAAGTCTGCCAATTCTCTCGTTCCATCCTGCAGCAACTTCCCAACCTGCCGAAGCAGCTCCTCAATTTCCTTTCTATCCTGCAGAGGTTGCGGAATGGCCTTGTTGTCCATCAGCAACTGAGAGGAGACTTGATGTTCAGGTTTGACGGAAAAATAGCCAACCAGCCTTAGCGGCTTGCCCATGTTTGGCAAATTCTCAAAATCGCCTCGCTCAAGCGCTTCGGCAATCAGATCATGCGGAGAATTACCTGTGGGATTCTTGCTGGTCTTCAAAATATGCATGGGGTGCCTCTGCTTGTTACACAACTGAATTGGGTCGGCACTATCTCATCTGCACGGTATCCTAAAATCTTCCTCTGGTCAACAGATTCTACCATTTCCGCTGGCAGGTCCAAACACGATTCATCTTCTTCTCCCTATTCATTCACGGAACAGAAATCGCCTGACTGCGTTTCTCTGAATGGGCAGGCTGATTGAAGACCACATGTATTGCGAGTTCTCCCCAGGTCGCTGCCCCTCGTCTTTGACCGGATGCGGCGAAGTTACACGTCCTTGAGCCGACTCCCCTTCGCTGTATTCCGATCTAAGACGTAGCAGATTCCCAAGCACCACGTCATCGCAGTTTCTCTGCACTCAGTAGTTCGGTAGAATCATTGGTCAGACTCCACACGTACCAGAAAGTATCAAACCCTTCCAAAGCCGTACCAAGAGTTTCCTCGGCTCCGCGAAATGAACGCGTCCCCGGATCGAATGTGTAGTTTCTATCACCAGTTCTCAGCAACCAATCCTCATTCTCAAGCTTCACGGTGGCCCCGATTGGAATCCCTATTACTGTTGTACTTTGGAACACTGAGTCGCCTTTTCTTCGGTACAAAAAATGTGTCCCACCAGGTAATTTCACAATCCCGCCTCCAGAAAAACTCATATGTGGAATTGCGTAGGGTATTCCGTCCCTTCGAAACGTAAATACCATAGTCTTGTCGGGTAAGCGTGTGTCACTAGCCCTGATTCCATTGAAACCTGATCTTGATGAGAAGTAATTGGCGTATGGGTCGTAGGGTACATGTTCGCGTCCCTGATACGTCAGGATTAGCGTGT
>JABIQT010001046.1 GCA_018667995.1 Candidatus Latescibacterota bacterium | reverse complement strand
CATTCAGCGCACCTGAAGGTTATATTCCGGAATCCAACAATGTGACGTTAGAGCTGAATCGGGCAGAGCACTAAGAAGAGACGAATTCCGACACGGATATTTGAACCTTCGGCTACATTCTCATCTTTCCGTACACCGGCGCTCATCACCGGGCTTCACCCAATAATAGAATCTCAGAGACGGGATAAATGGATATACTCATTGTAGGTGGGAGCGGCCATGTCAGTGGCACGCTTGCCCGTATGGCTATCAGAGCAGGACACTCCGTATGGACCGTAACAAGAGGTGAACGGCCGATTACCGAAGGGGTAAGATCCCTAATCGCAGACAGGCACATTCATGGTGCAATGGAAGCCTGCGTCTCAGATCAACAAATGATCTGGGATCTTGTGATCGACTGCATCTGTTTCGATCTTGAAGACATCCGACAGGATATCGATCTATTCCGTGACCGCGCCCGACATTTTGTAATGATCTCCACAGACTTCGTTTACGATCCTGTTTTACGGACGTTTCCCCAGACTGAAGAGTCCTCACATTTCGTCGTCGAAACGGATGGGATCATGGCCTATGGCGGCAAAAAAAGGCAGTGTGAAGAGGCGCTGGAATCCATCAGGACTAATCATATGGCATGGACAATCCTTCGGCCATGCCATATTTACGGTCCGACGTCCCGACTTGGATGCCTCCCACACCACGGGAGGGATCCTGAATTGATCAAGCGGCTGAAAGAAGGAGAAGCTCTCAAGCTCGTCGGGGGCGGATATTTTCTGCAGCAGCCCGTGCTCGCAGAGGATCTTGCCCTAACGATTCTGAGCGTGGCCGGCGCCAGCAAGGTACACGGGATGACGCTCAACGTAGCCGGTCCGGATGTCATAGAATCCTGGGAGTACTACCGGATTATCGCAGACGCTTTGAACGAGAAATTGGAAATCGAAGAGACTCCGGTACGTGCCTACCTTGAGAGTAACCCGCGGTCCGCTCCGTTTCTTTGCCACAGAACATATGACCTTGACCGCCTCATCGGAAGCGGGTTGTATGTGCCGGATACACCCATTGCGGACGGACTCAGATACCACGTCTCCGGCCTGCGTAACGCATAGAATTTCTGGACGGATGAAGGATTGACGGATCCATTCGCTTGAGCTTGTAGTTCTCCCACGCCTCCGTACAGGAATTGAATGAAACAACAGATCACATCACTTCCCCATACCGGCATTGCGACGTTCTGCAAGGCACCATACGTGCCGGACTTGACCGACCTGAATGCCGATGTAGCCGTCATCGGGATCCCCTACGACGAGGCCACAGCCATGCGTCCCGGATCCCGGCAGGCCCCCCGGGCAATTCGAGACGCCTCCACACGATTCGGCTTCCTCGGAAAGGGCGTGGACTCAAATGGATTCTATGATATAAACCGTGATCGAAAACTGCTCTCTGGTGTCTCATTTGCAGACTGTGGCGATGTGGATGTCATCTACTTCGATCAGGACCGAAACTTCGATCTCATATATAGCGCGGTTACCCAAATCCTTGAAAAGGAAGCTCTGCCTGTAATTCTGGGCGGGGACCATTCTATCTCCTATCCAGTATTGAGAGCCTATGAGCAGTTTGGGCCCCTGCGCGTAATCCTGATCGATGCCCACCTGGATTACAAGGATAACTTGCTGGGACTGAAATACACCAACAACAGTCCTTTCCGTCGGGCATTTGAGCTGTCGCATGTGGAGCAGATCATTAGTTTCGGTATTCGCGGCATCAAGTCTACCGACCTCGAATTGCGGGAGAGCCGAAGCCACGGCAATCTGGTATTCTCAAACTATGACGTATTCGAGCAAGGCATCGCCGCACTCATGCATCAGATTCCTGATACTGTGGGCAATTACTATGTCAGCATTGATATTGACGGCCTCGATCCTGCAATCTGTCCCGGTACTGAAAGTCCCGAAGCGGAAGGTCTCACTGTTACGCAGGTGAAACAGATTCTGCAACATATAGGCAGTCGTGGAAGGCTGGTGGGTGTTGATCTCGTGGAAGTTAATCCCTATCTTGACCCCTCTGAGTTAACACAACACATGGCCGTCCAGTTGCTCATCGAGACCATAGCCACAGCCTTTGACAATGCTTAGGGCAAGAGCTGGATTAAACGATGCCCGCGTCTCAACCACATCACTGTAGCTGTCAACAAACCAATCGGTAGATTGACCACAGGATAGCCATTGAGGGCGGTAATGGATTCAGTTATCTGGGATACAAACCAATCCTGTATGTGGGCACGGGTACTCCGCAGCCTAAAGCCGATTTCACGATCCTGGTGGACTACATCATGAAAATACTCGTAACTGGCGCAGCCGGATTCATAGGGTCTCATCTCTCAGAACGATTGGTAAAACTTGGCCATGACGTTCGCGGCTTGGACTGCCTGACAGATTACTACCTGAGGGAATTGAAAGAGTTAAACGTGGCTTCTCTACGCGATAGCGGGGTGGATATCGCTCGCCTGGATCTTGCGAAAGACGACCTCACAGACGCTACCAAAGGGGTGGATCTGGTCTACCATTTGGCTGGGCAACCCGGGATTTCGGCGAACACACCGTTTGATACCTACGTACGCAATAACATTCAAGCCACACATAGGCTGCTTGATTCTATCAAGAGGAATAAATCACTTCAGGGATTCGTCAACATCGCCACATCCTCAGTCTACGGAGCCGACGCGTCCGGCGATGAATCGTGCGAACCCCGCCCCACATCGACCTATGGAGTCACAAAACTTGCGGCAGAACAACTGGCGCTGTCGTATGCGCGTGAAGGCCAATTGCCGGCCTGCTCGCTAAGGCTCTTTTCCGTTTACGGTCCTCGTGAGCGCCCCGAGAAACTATATCCTCAACTGATTCGGAGTGTACTTGAAGGCGAGGAATTCCCCCTTTTTGAGGGCAGTGAGAATCACGAGAGAAGCTATACTTTTGTGGGCGACATCGTTGATGGCTTTGTGGCCGTACTCGAGAACATCGACAAGTGCCACGGTGAGATATTCAACATAGGCACGGATGCCTCAATTACCACTGGCGAAGGCATTCGGATCATTGAGAACATAACCGGAAAGCCCGCGCGTTTCTTCCGAAAACCCAAGCGCCCTGGTGATCAATGGAAGACCCACGCTAACATCGAAAAAGCACGTCGACTCCTGGACTATCGTCCTTCCACCGTGGCTGAAGAGGGCCTGGCCCATGAAGTGGCTTGGTACAGAGAGAAAATACTCGGCAAGATTACGTTTTGACATGCGTTGCCTGCCTGCAGGAATGGCGGAACTGGATGCTACCGATGTCAATGCGCAGGATCATGGTCATAGGTTCGGGAGGCGCTGGAAAGTCTCAGCTGTCGCGGGCTTTGGGGCAATGCCTTAACTTGCCCGTGGTTCATCTGGACGCACGCTTCTGGCAGCCCGGATGGATCGAGATGGACCGCACAGAATGGAATACGGAAATGGATCGGCTCGTGTCTGCCGATTCATGGGTCTTGGACGGCAACTATGGCGGATCTATGGATGCCCGGCTGGACGCGTGTGACACCGTTATTTTTCTCAATCTTTCTCGATGGATCTGTCTATTCCGAATGTTCAAACGTGTGGCGCGGAACTACGGGCGCCCCCGCCCCGATCTCGGCTCCGGATGCCCTGAACAATTGCCTGACTGGGCGTTCACCAAATGGATTTTGACGTTTCCAGATCGAAAAGCACCCGCCATCATGAAGAAACTACAAAACCTCAGTACCGAGAAGACCGTATACATCCTGCGCACGCGAGCCGACGTTAGCGCATTCATGACGTCGTTGCTGCCAGCTGATATGTCGGGTACCGCCTGAGTACTATAGCAACTACATGTACGATGCCAGCAGCTAGAGGGGCGGTCGTGCACTGCCTCCCACACTGCATTCGCCCTCTGCTCCATTTTTTAGTATCTGGAAATCCTCTTTCACGATGATAAGTGGACTGCCACACTTACTTCATGACCGATCTGCAGGGATAGCATCAGGCTTGGACGTTCTTCAGCGGAAAATCAGTTGTAACGCGCGAATTCGCACACCCCATATCCGGGACGGACCCAGCCGACACGCTCTCCTTACCGAGCGTAAAGGTCTGTAAATGTCCAGATCAATAGCGGCTTTCCCTACTACCCGACCTACCTGGAGAACCAAATACATATGAAGGTGCCACGTTGGAATATCACACCTGAGTTAAGTATCTCAAGAGTCCTGACCGGCCTATGGCAGGTGGCAGACATGGAGCGGAACGGGCGTATAGATACTACCGCCGCCGCAATCGCATTGCGGCCATACGTGACGGCGGGTTTCACAACCTTTGACATGGCTGACCACTATGGTTCCGCGGAGGAGATTGCCGCCGAGATCCCAACGGGCGAGGAAGTAGAGAATGTCGAGCGCTTCACCAAATGGGTGCCGGAACCCGGACCGACATCCCGGAAAGGAACCCTACGAGCGATACAGAAGTCCCTAAAACGCCTGAGAACAGATTGCATCGACCTGCTCCAGTTTCATACCTGGCGCTACGGAGATCCTGTCTATCTGGAGGCGCTCTTCTATCTTCAGGAATTAAAAGAGAAGGGACTCATCAACCAGCTCGGCCTAACGAATGTAGACACTGCCCACCTGAACCTGATACGTAAGAGCGGTATAGAGATCGTCTCAAACCAGGTCTGCTTTTCGCTGCT
>JABIQT010000319.1 GCA_018667995.1 Candidatus Latescibacterota bacterium | reverse complement strand
CTCCGGATAGCCCGTCGAAAATTGATTCCCCAGTTCTGGATGTCATCTCTGGGAAAGCGAAAGGTCTTGAAGGGTATGGCTATCTCCGCGGTCCATCCCTGATCATGCCGTCTTGCTTTTACACTCCATACACCGTCCCAGCTGCCATTGGAGTTCTCGCCAAAGTTCCCGATGAAACTGTCTCGCTGTTGACCAAGAGGTGTGGTGCTGAAAAAGAAGACATTGCTCATATCGGGGAAAGGACTGATCGATACATCGAAGGTGTCGTCCGTATCCCATGTTGCTGCGTCGCGCCTCGTTTCCCGGCCGATCACGCCACTAGGGTTGCTGTCGTATGCCATGGCACCGATATAGAGATAAGGATCGTCGTACAGGACGCGTACCTCCGTCTTCTCTGTCGCGGGAGCAAGGTAGTCTGGCGAGAACTGGGTAAAACCGGTGGCGACGGGCGCGCGAAGCCAGTCCGGATCGTCAAGATTCCCATCAATCTTCAGTCCATCATCCGATCTGACTGCAGTCAGGCGATATTGGCTGTAGTCATGTGTCTCGAGATTTACTCGTTCCTGACTCGCCGCAATGCCAATATGGAGCGTCCAGGACATCACCAACGACAGCAAAATTCTTCGGTATTTCATAGGATTGGCCTCCACTAGTGCCGTGGTTTCGTGAGTGATTCAGTGCGATGCACCTGAATACTGCACAAGCGGTGCCAGTGTCTTAGAAGTTGGTAAAGGTAGACAGTTCAATGAGTTCTAAGGGGAATGCATGCTCAGGACCATGACTTAGTGCCGATATGTCGGCATTATGCCGGTATGGCGTCGTGCTTACAATTGCTTCGAGATTTTGGTTCGGAGGCCATATACAATCGACAGGCAACGGGGGCCCGACACTAGAGGACTTGGTGCCGAAGCGTTCAATACGAGGGATTTTCGCTAGGGATATTCATTTTGGCGCTTGGTACTGAAGGTCTCATTATGGGGCTAGTATCGGAGGTTCTGCGACTGAAAGAGGACGCTAACATCGTGTGGGGAACATCCTACCTCTCCAATTCATACGATCAGGCGATAGGGAGGCGGACCGCAACCGAGCTGAACGGGGGAAATCCCATGAAGTGGTCAGACTGCAACGATGTGGCTGTAAATGCCGCATCTGGGTAGGCCTTACTAAGGCTGGTTGGAGTCTGCTGGGCGTGGCAAGGTCCGAGTTGCGCCGTCCTTTGTGAGGCGGGACTTGGTTTCTTCCGACCTGGTTGGGTTGCTGGAAGACTTCGGGACGATCTCCTTGAGCATCTCCTTTACGGCCGGAACCAGTTCATGTTCAGGGTACAGTTGGAGAAATACCTGTAAGTTGAGAACGGCATCGTCCCAGCTCTCCTCCTTGACGTAGCTCTCGCTGAGTTCATATCGAGCCGGTATGGACCACTTGCTCGAGGGGAATTCGTCCATCAGTTCGGAGAAATAGAGACGTGCTGACTCCCAGTCTTGTAGTCTGAAATAGAGGTGGCCGGTTTGATAGTCTTTCTCTGCCAGTTTGTCGAGGCAAACCTGCAACAGGCCCTGAGCATCTGGAGCGACCTCACTGTCGGGGTATTCATCAAGAAAAATCTGCAATTCACGAATGGCCTCGAAGGTCTTGTCCTGCGTATGTGCCACACCGCTGGATTGCTCAAACAGCGATCGAGCCAGATTATACTGACTGTCATCGGCGAAGGGGCTTTGAGGGAAATCGCGAATCAGACGACGGAATGTTACCGCTGCAATGGGATACTCTTTCATCTGCCTGTGTGCTTCCCCAAGATTGAACATGGCGTCGTCTATGAGATCGCTCGTAGTGTAATTCAACGTGATAATACGAAACGCTTCCATGGCACGTAGATAGTTCTCATCCTCGTAGTTACGCTGTCCGTATTCGAATAGATCGTCCACAAGCCACTCGGATGTTGGGCTCGGAGGTGCGCATCCTATCAGGGCGATGAGGATCACGCTACATAGGATTCTTTGAATCCAGACATACCTTTTTGGTCTTTCGGTGCACAGGCTCATTCGGATCAGGCTCCTGATAGTTCTATTGATTTGCGGGCATGGCTTTGATGCGGCATCACATCACCAACAAGGTCATACTCCAGAGCGTCCGAAATAAGGACCGAAATGAACTGGCCTTGTTGAACCGAGTCACTATAGAGAAGGACTTCATTATCGACTTCCGGTGCATCCGCTTCAGTTCGACCGATAGCCGGGACACCGTCGTTTCCTGCTTCGTCCACCAGGACGTCCACGACCTTTCCAACTATAGACTGGTTTCTGGAAAGAGATATATCGCGTTGAAGTGCCATAAGCCGATCATGGCGCTCTTGTTTCAACTCTTCTGGCACTGGCTTACCATATCGATATGCCGGGGTATGTTCCTCTGGTGAATACTGAAAGACACCGAGTCTATCAAATCGGGATTCACCTACGAAATCATAGAGCTGTTCAAAGTCGTCGTCGGTCTCTCCCGGGAAACCAACAATAAAGGTGGTCCGGAAGGTCAGATTGGGAATGGTATTCCTGGCTTTTGCCAGCAGTGACTCAATGTTTTTCCGGGTGGTTTCACGGTTCATACTTTTCAGCATTCGGTCAGAGATATGCTGCAGCGGCATGTCGATGTAATTGCAGACATGCTCCAATTCGGCGATGGCCTCGACAATCTCATCGGTGAAACGCACTGGATGGTTGTAGAGTGGTCGGATCCAACGAAGCCCATCCACCTCATTCAACGCACGAAGTAGCTGTGGGAGGCTTGCAGGCGTCTCAAGATCCTTGCCGTACCATGTCGTATCCTGAGATATCAGATTCAGCTCGAGTGCGCCTTGAGCCACGAGTCCCCGTGCTTCATTCACCAACGAATCAATCGTTCGGCTGGCCTGTTTTCCGCGTATCGCTGGAATAATGCAGAACGTACAGCGCCTGTCGCACCCTTCGGCGATCTTCAAGTACACCGAGTGGGCGGGAGTCTTGATAATGCGTGGATAGGAGAAATCAGTCGGAAGCGGTATTCTTCGTATGTCGCGTACTTGAGGCGTGTCTCCTTGTAGATCATTCAACAATCCAGCAATCTGCGGATATTGATTGACACCCAGAACAGCATCAATCTCAGGGATTTCTTCGATGAGTTCGCGGGAGTAACGTTGCGCCATGCATCCGGTTACAATCAATGAAGAACATTGTCCCTCTGCTTTAAATCGGACCATGTCGAGGATAGTCTCGATCGACTCCTCCTTGGCCGGGCCAATGAAAGCACAGGTGTTTACAACGATAACGTCCGCATCGGCCAGGCCATCGATAATTTCGTATCCGCCCAGGGATAACTGTCCAAGCATAACCTCGGAATCTACAAGGTTCTTTGAACATCCGAGGCTGACTAGCCCAACTTTACGTTTAGTGCGATCTTCCATACGTTATCAGTCCGTAAACTATTATCTAAGATCTACAACTTCGACATCACTCGGGATATCCATCACGAAGGTGCTGTCAACGAGACTTAGGTTCAGTTGTATATCCGTAAATTCAATGGTGGTGGAGGAATCCATATCATCGGTGTACTGGACTTTTTGGGTAAGCCACTTCTTGCTATCCACCCAAATGGTGACTTTATCCAGTTGTGCCGACAGGTCCGCGGCCGTCAATTCCAACACATAAAAAAGACCACCGTTCGTGTTCTCCGTTTTCAAAAGCTCGGAGTTATATTGGCGGGAGTAGTAGAATAGGAAATCATCCGGACGCATTCCTCCGGAGTCTTCCATAGGGCTGACTATTATCTGTCTATTGCTGGGAATAAAAGTCCAGACTGTTTCCCCGTCCGACACCACCGTCTGATCTTCCTGTTCAAGACGAAACTTGTTCTTTGCTCTCTGCAGAAACAGGCGCCCGGTTGATTCACCCGATTGCTCCAAGACACCGAAATGGGAGACAATGATGAAATCAGCTGACAGGGTGATGACACTGTCAAGCTGCCGATGCATGTGTTCTGTTATTTCCTGAGCGGTTGGTTGGCTATTGGAGTAAGTCGCAACCACCCCGGAGACAATTAGCAGGTTTATGCAGGCGTGAAACATGGATTTCCTCGTCAAACAGACCGCTTAATATGTAAAAGACAACAAGATAGGTCAAGGCCTTATTTAGGCCGATTGGGCTCTGGAATACTACTACCAACTATAAAACGGGGAGCGAAACAATTCGTTCCTCTCCCCGATAGAATAGCTGCCGATATTTTCGTGCTCAGGGAATTGCGGGCTTCATCGGTTTCCCTTTTTCGTACCTTACTATGCCGTCTACGATGGTGTACATCACTTCCGATTCGAGAATCTCCTGTTCCGGAACCGTCATGATGTCTTTGGTGAGGATCGTGAAATCCGCGAGCTTACCGACTTCTATGGATCCGCCCTGGTTTTCATGAAAGGAGCCGTACGCGGCATCCAACGTATACGATCGGAGCGCTTCATGGCGCGTCATTCTCTGATCGCCGTACATTCCTCCAACAGGCGTACCGTTCTCTTTCTGCCGGGTCACTGACGCATAGTACGAGGCAATGGGATCCACCGCCTCGACAGGAGCATCCGTGCCATTGATGATTTTTACACCTTCTTTGAGCAGCTTCTGCCAGACGTACCCACCTTCTTCAGTCCTGTGGACTCCCAGGCGATTCGGGGCCCAGGATAGATCTGATGTCGCGTGGATACCTTGCATCGAAGCAATGATACCGAGTTTTGCGAATCGCTTTATATCCGCTTCATCTAGAATCTGTGTGTGTTCGTCACGGAACCGATGATCCTTTACGTGTGGGAACTCTTTCATGGCCTTTTCATACATATCCAGCATCATTCGGTTCGCTCTATCGCCTATGGCATGTGTGGCAACCTGCCAGCCGTTCTGCAAGGCGTACTGTGACGCGGTATAGACAGTTTCAGGAGGCGTCGTGAAGAAACCGGAATTACCGGGGTCATCCTCGTACTCCTCTAACAGGGCTGCGCCACGGGATCCCAGAGCGCCATCAGCAACCAGTTTTACCGCCCGCACGTTCAGGAAACCATTTCCATAGTCTATGATTGGTTGGCCGAGCGTTCGCATGGTTTTAAGTCCGCCGGCCATCGCATAGAGTCGTAAGTTCAGCTTTCCCTGATCGGCATATTCTTTGTAAAGATCAATGGTGCCGACGTTGACGCCCGCGTCGTCAAACATGGTTATTCCATTTGCCAGGCACTCCTCAATACCGAGTTCAAGAGCCTGCCGCCTCTGGCTTTCTGTCAACGGTGGCGACTTGATAAGGCGCATAGCCCTATCTATAAATACGCCTGTCGGATTTCCGTCAGCGTCCATAATAATGGCTCCACCTTCCGGAGATGCCGTGTTTCGGTCGACGCCCGCCACCTCCATGGCCTTGGCATTTGCGAAGGCTGCGTGGCCATCTGCTCTTCTCACCCAGACTGGATTATTAGGTACAGCTTTTGTCAGGTCGTCATGCGTCATGAACCCGCGAACTGTTAACGAACTCCGGTCTGTCCACTTCTCCTCGTGCCAACCCCGTCCGGTGATCCACTCCCCTGGCTTGGCGTTTTGGGCACGTGTCACGATTCTCTCAATCAACTCCTTGTAACCGCTTACACCCACCAGATTAACCTGGAGTTTCGCTGTTCCAATCCCCATCAAATGTCCGTGACTTTCCTTAAAACCAGGATAGACTGCCTGATTTTTCAGGTCGATCACACGCGTATCGGGCCCTACAAATGGCATGACCTCGTCATTCGTTCCGACTACCGCGATCTGGTTTCCAATGATTGCCACAGCCTGTGCCTTAGGTCGATCAGGATTCAGCGTGTGGATAGTTCCGTTCGTTAGTACCAAATCCGCAGTGGACCGCCGGACCTGCGCGTTAGTAGTGGTACAGAAGCATACGATTAATATTGAAAGAAGTGCGTAAGCAAGGTTCAATCGGGGCTGCATGATTTCCTCCAGGCTTAATTCGGTATCGCATTCATGGCTGATTGCATTCGGACCCGGACGAGCCAACGATAATCAGTACCTCCTGACAAAGGGGCCATAAGGAACGAGGATTGTACCTTGTCACCAGGATGGCGCGTGCCTGATCTATATATCTTCTTCCATGATGCTCTGTGGCAATCATCCCGTCACTCAAAGGGAGCGCCGCTAGTCGTCGACGAGTTTGCGCCGCTCAGTCACCTCATTCTGGATGTAGGCGATTATATCTCGCGTCGACGTACCTGGACCAAAGAGCTTTCCAACGCCTAGGTCTTCGAGTTTGGCCATGTCTGACTTGGGAATTATCCCTCCGCCTGTGAGCAGCATATGGTCTGCATCGTTCTCACGGATTAGTTCCAGGACGCGGGGCATAATTGTCATATGGGCGCCAGAGAGAATGCTCAAGGCAACTACATCGACGTCCTCTTGTATGGCCGCTTCTACGATCATCTCAGGGGTCTGGCGCAGGCCTGTATAGACCACTTCCATACCTGCATCTCGGAGTGCGCTTGCAACAACCTTCGCCCCACGGTCGTGACCGTCCAGCCCTGGTTTCGCGACAAGGACGCGGATTTTCTGTGTCATGTGATATTCCTCTGTCTTGTGTTCAATATCTTGCAGGTGGTAACATTATATAAGCCATGGAGCAAGCGAGTAGTGATAGGACCTTTAGGCTCTTGGGCCCATCTATAATCCGACCTTCGACAGAACTATATCGGCTGCGGCCATGGGTGTCAAATCTCGCCCTGCAACACGTTTGGATAGCGCTCCCATAATGGACTCAAACTCATGGACGCCAGACAGGATATTGGTCACGCGTTCATCGATCGCTCGTGTCACGGCCGCTCTGCCCTGTCGCAGGCGTCGTATCTCAAGCTGGCCACTCGTATTCATATGGGTTTGGTGCTCAAGAATCCGGGCATGTAGATCGTCGATTCCAGAGCCGTTCTGAGCACTGGTTCTAACGACTGGTGGTAGCCAATCTCCCATATTTTGCCGCATTTCTAATACCATGCGTAAATCAGCTGAAAATGTACCAGCGCCGTCCCGATCATCTTTGTTAACGACGAGTATATCGGCGATTTCCATGAGGCCGGCCTTCATTGCTTGAATACTGTCCCCGGATTCCGGGGTAAGTACCACTACAGTGGTGTCGGTTATCTCGGCAATATCGAGCGTAGATTGACCCACACCCACAGTTTCAACGATGACAACCTGTTTACCATAGGCATCAAGGGCCGTAATCACATCAGGTGTGGCCGCTGAGAGACCACTTGTGCTCGTCCTGTCAGCCATACTTCGTGTGAAGACATCCGGGTCGTCCCAGGAGCTCTGCATCCGAACACGATCACCAAGCAGAGCGCCGCCTGTGAAAGGGCTGGTAGGGTCTACTGCAACCACCCCCACAGTTTGGTTTTGAAGGCGGAACACACGCACGATTCGATCGATGAGCGTGCTCTTGCCTGCTCCGGGAGGCCCCGTGAAGCCAATTCGTCTGGCTTGGCCACTGAGAGGGTACAATGTGCTCAAGAGTGATTCCCGACGGGTAGCATCGTTCTCCAGCAGCGTTATGACACGGGCCAGAGCCAGTCTATTTCCGTTCTGGAATCTCTCGATCAGGGAGGTGGACATGGTGGTGAGTCGATTGCACGGTGAAGGATAGCGTAATCCGGCAGGCGCCTATGCAGGGCGGCCGCCGTTACTGAAAAGTCGTCTAAGCGGAATCTCCGGCTTTGATATCCTTGATCCTAAGCTGGATACTCGTTTTTCCGTTCCAGGTGTTCTCTTCAAGGGCATATGCCAGACTGACTTTGTCAGGATTTGCGCGTAGCTGTTTGGCATGATCTGCCATGCCAAACCCTATCGCCTCGAGAACATGGTCGCCCTGTCGTACGCGAAACTTGAGGTGCCGTTTTTCACTACCGATGACACTGGGCTGTCCTACGAGCGAAAGATCCTTGGATACCATGACCGGATGCCGGTTTTCGGGACCGAATGGAGCAAGCATCTTGAGGAGGCGCATTAATCTTGGGTTTACTTCCTCGAATTCGATCTCTGTGTCGACAGGCAGGGTAGGGATGAAGTCCAGTGGGGTGGCCCTGCGCGATACGATTTCGTGAAATCGCTGGCGAAATTCAGGAATCCTGTCTGTCTTGATTGTGAGACCTGCGGCGTGATGGTGCCCACCAAACTGTTCGAGCAGATCTTCACACTCTTTCAAGGCATCGTAGAGATGGAAATCTCCCATTGTTCGGCCTGAGCCTCGACCCGTATCGCCGTTTATAGCGATTATAACAGCCGGTCGACTGTATGTTTCCACTATTCGAGAGGCCACAATCCCTATTATGCCTGGGTGCCATTGGTCGGAGGATAGTACGATGCCCTCCGCCTCTTTCAGGAACGGATCTGCCTCGACAATCTTTTTTGCCTCCTCGAACGCGCTGGAGTCCTGTTGCCGTCGGCGGGCATTTTCGGCATTGAGCTCATCGGACAAGGCTTCTGCTTCTGTCCAGTCCTCCGTGGTCAGCAGTTTTACCACGCGATTTGCATCGCCCATGCGACCTGCGGCGTTGATTCGAGGTGCCAGTCCGAAAACTACCTGCCCCGTTGAGAGCTCCCTTTCCTTCATGCCGGCAGAGCGTATGAGCGCTTGCAGTCCTACTTTGTCGGTCTGATGGAGTGTGGACAGGCCAAATTTTGTCAGTACTCGATTCTCATCATGCAATGGTACGATGTCCGCAGTTGTCCCAAGGGCAACCAGGTCAAGGTGCGAATCGATGATTTCAGGGTGAAGTTCTAATCGATGAGCAAGGGCTTGCGAGACCTTGTAGGCAAGACCAACACCGCAGAGCTCCTTGAACGGATATGGACAGTCGTCTCTTTTGGGATTGATTATGGCAAATCCGTCTGGCAGTGTTTCTCCAGGAACGTGATGATCTACCACGATTACATCGAGACCTTCCTTCTGGGCCAGTTCAATCTCGCGGTTGGCTGTGATACCACAATCCACAGAGATGATAAGCGAGACCCCATTTTTCCTGGCCACTCCCATTGCCTGATCAGATAGACCATAGCCTTCACTCAATCGGTCCGGGATGTAATAAGAGACTTTCTCGGACAGTGAGCTGAGGACCAGATACAAGAGGGTTGTCGCGGTCGTACCGTCAACGTCATAATCACCAAAGACCATCATCGATTCGCCACTGTCTACCGCTGACACAATTCGATCAATTGCCGTATCCATATCCTTCATCAGGAATGGATCGTGGAGATCATCCAGTGTTGGCTTCAGAAAGAGCCGGGCCTGGTCAAATGTGTGAACACCACGGTTGAGCAGTATCTGAGCGATGGGCCGAGGCACGTTAATGAGTGACATTAAGGCTTCTGTTTCGTCAGACGGCTCGGAGTACACCCACCGTTGGGTCATTGCGCGAATCCTCTTTTACTGATAATTGGTAATAGGTGCGGTCTCAAGCAGTCCATAAGCCGAGTTCTGTACCTTCGGATGAAGGCGATGATCATCTATCTGGGACGCCTGTCACCAGGCGCCTCGAGCGACCTTACCCGAGAGTGTTTTCCACAAACGTGGAAAATGAGGCGGGCAGCCTCTCCTCTCCTATTTGGTCTTGCACCGGATGGGGTTTATCCTGCCAGCTCAGTTACCTGAACCGCGGTGAGCTCTTACCTCGCCATTTCACCTTTGCCTCCCCGCGAGCGGGGATCGGCCGTGTATTTTCTGTGACACTTTCCGTAGCATCGCTGCTCCCTGCCGTTAGCAGGCATCCTGCCCTGAGGTGCTCGGACTTTCCTCATTCATCCATACGAATGAATGCGATCACCTGTCCTGCTTGAACCGCACCACTGTAACAACTGGAAGATCGCGCCGGTGCGTGTTGGTACTGACGCAAGATCATGGAAATGTTCGTAAGTCAGATGAAAATTACAGCTCAGCATTCGGATCCACCACGAGGATCCTTCCGCAGATTTCACAGATGACAAGGCGCTTCATTTGTTTGATCTCTGCGACCTGTTGCAGTGGCATAGTATGAAAACAACCTCCACAGGCGCCCTTCTTCAAGGGCACAACAGCACCGCCTTTGCTGCCTTTATTGCCTTTTCGTATGCGATCGTAGGCTGTTAAGACCCGTTTTTCGACCCGCATCTGCACTCTCAGTCGCTCATCTTTCTTAACCAGTACGTCTTCGTCCACACCGGCAAGCTGGTCCTTGAGTTCCTTGCTCTCTTCGTTGATGCGCTCTTCCTGGCTGGCGACATCAATGCGCAATTGGTCCAGCTCTTCTGTGAGAGATTCTAATTCCGCCATTAATTCCAGTGAACCGTCTTCATGTGCCTTGACCTGCAACTTCTGGGCCTGAATCTCGTGCTGGAGCGCGTCATACTCCTTGTTGGTTTTAACGGAATGGAGCTGTTCCTGGTATTTGGCTATCTGATCATTATTTGTTTCTGTGTCTCGCTCGTGCTGTCGGTTATCCCTTTCCAGCTCCTCCAGCCGAGACTCTCTCTCTTTCAACATGTCATTGGCATCGGACAACGCGCCGGTTAGTTCGTTGATCTTCCCGGGTATGCTGGTCTTAAGACGCTCCAGTTCGTGCACTTCATGATCAATTACCTGCAACTGAAACAGAGTCTGTAAACTTTCCTGCATGCCACCTCCTAATCGGAACGTCTACTAAACGCTCCCGCGACAGATGTCGCTGCCATAAAAAAAGTGCACCTTATGCAGGTGCACTTTCCTCATCCGAATACTAAGGATGTCATCCGTATTGAACTCCGCCGGCAGTGTGATAGTCCTACTTCTTATCGGAATCACGTTCTGTTAAACCCACCCTTCATCTGTTGTTGAACAAACTGGGTTTTTGTACAATAGCTCTTGAAATTACCTATTCATATATAGAATGTCAATCCTAATCTCTCTAAAACCACATCATACGATTCGCTGGTTTTCGTTTACAGATACCTATGCTCGACATAGCTTCATGTGGCCAGATGGATTCTACCGGACTTCGAACCGAAAGAGAGAAACGAGTATGTTACATAGGGAAGCATCCCTCAGCCTGATCCTATGTGCTTTGTGGATCCTGTTAGACGGCGGATGGACACCAGTATTCTCCCAGTCTGAGGCTCAGCGTGATGGGGTCGTAAGGGAGAACCTGCCATTTCAGAGACCGGCTGCAAATCCGCCAAATCGATTTGATTATAGCTCCTTAAGAGCCGGAGATTACGATCTGAAGGCGTTGCGGACCTCCCAGTCGATAGAATTAGACGGCCTGCTCACGGAATCAGACTGGGGTCAAGCTGCCGTTGCAGGTGATTTCTACCAGCTTCAGCCAGCTGAGGGGTTTCCCGCGACGCAGCCCACGGAGGTTAGGGTGTTGTACGATGAGGAGAACCTCTACGTGGGCTTCATGTGTTACGATGACCACCCCGACGATATTTCTGCTCGTGACATGACACGGGACGCTCGAATCGAATTCTCCAATGATATGGTTCAGGTCGTAATCGCACCACTCGAAGGTGGACGGGAGGCCTACACTTTTCAGACCAATCCCAACGGGGCTCGGGCCGATAGCTTTGTAAGTCAAGAAGGTGCCAATTTTGACACCGACTGGAACGGAAATTGGAATGCCGCGGGGAGCATACACGAAGCTGGTTGGTCTGCTGAGTTTGTAATCCCCTTCTCTGTGCTCAGATTTCCCGCCGGCGCTGAACAGCGCTGGAGCGTCAATTTCGGTCGGCGCATTCAGCGCAATAGAGAGGATTCATTTTGGGTTCCGCTGGCCCGAGCCGACGGTCGGCGGGCCCTCTATCGATTTGGCAAGGGTGGTCGCATTGTGGGCCTTGAGAATATCAAGCCCGGAGGTCGCATACAGATTCTTCCGTTCATGGTCCTTGGTACACAAGCTACGCGATCCGTGCAAACGGGCGCCATCGGCTCACGGAATATCGCGGAGACCAGCTTCAATTATGACTTGCAGCGACAGGTGGGCGGGGATGTTAAATGGAGTATAACTTCTGGCATTACATTGAACGCCACCGTTAATCCTGATTTTGCTCAGGTGGAGGCCGACGACCAGATTGTAAATCTGTCACGCTTCGAGTTCAGATTCGATGAGAAGCGCCCCTTCTTCCTGGAGCGGTCGGATATCTTCAGTCTCTCGCGTCGTAGCAATGAGGGCGGTCCACCCAGAACGAGCAACATTCCCCAGATATTCTTTAGCAGGCGGATCGGTCGACGCCTTCCTGACGGTACTGCGGTTCCGATCGATTTGGGACTCCGAGTCACGGGAAAAATCAACAGGACCACGCTCGGATTTCTTAACGTTCAGACTCGAGAAAAACCATTTCCGACCACGGATGTAGAAAACGACAGCGTCGTCACCACTATCGAGATAGAGCCCATGACCAACTGGCAAGCATTCAGGGTCAAGCAAGATATAGGGGCCCGCTCGAGTGTGGGCCTCATTGCCACATTTAAAGAGCCCGATCCAGGTCTCAGTGACAAGCTGGTGCTTCCGGTGCCGAGATATGCCAGCTCTGATTTCAACCGTGTATTCGCCGTTGATGCAACCATAGCTTCGCGTGCCACGCAACACGAAGTGCAGTTTGTGGCCGGGCGGAGTTTCACTGATTCTCTTTCGGCCGGCGGAGAAGAGATGGTCTGGTACGGCGCT
>JABIQT010000911.1 GCA_018667995.1 Candidatus Latescibacterota bacterium | reverse complement strand
GCATCTCCCGAATGACGTATTCGGCAGTTTCCTCGACCACCCGCCGGTATTGGAGATCGTCTGTGAGTCGATAGGCCTCCATATAGGGCCGTATCAATAGGGCATTATCGTACAGCATCTTTTCAAAGTGTGGTATCAACCACTCGGCATCCACTGAGTATCTATGAAATCCACCACCGAGGTGATCGTAAATTCCACCATCCGCCATTTTCTGCAGACTCGTGTTTACGATCTCGAGTAGTTGATTCCTCCCCGTACGTCGATACTCACCGAGACAGAAAGAAAGGCTCATGGATCCGGGAAACTTAGGCTGCGTGCCAAATCCACCATTGATCGGGTCGAAGGATTCAGCGATCGCCAGATGAGCGGCATCAAGCAGTGCGTCATCTATGGACGATACGCTTGAGGAAAACCGTGCAATTTCTGCGAGGCGTTCTTGCAGTTCATCGCCCTGCTTGATCGCATCGGACCGCCGTTCTTTGAAGAACTGTGATACAGCGGCAAGAATGCGCATGAAGCCAGGTCGGCCGTAGCGATCATCAGGAGGGAAATACGTACCGCCACAGAACGGTTTCAGATCGGGTGTCAGAAACACGGTCATGGGCCACCCGCCGCTTCCGGTCATCGCGGTCACGGCGTTCATATAAATCTCGTCCAGATCCGGACGTTCTTCTCGATCCACCTTGACATTGACAAAATGTTCGTTCATTGCCGCGGCGATCTCAGCATTCTCGAATGACTCATGCGCCATGACATGGCACCAGTGACAAGCGGAATATCCGATTGATAAGAGTATGGGGCGATCGTCCGCCAGGGAGACCCCTAGCGCCTCTTCACCCCACGGAAACCAGTCTACTGGATTGTGGGCATGCTGTACAAGATACGGGCTTGTCTCATGGATAAGGCGGTTTGTGGATTCCTGCTCTGACACGTGGATTCCTTTGTGAATCCAGCTTCATCTAGTGCAGTGGCAAGGCGATCACTCTTCACTGTGAAAGCATCCCCTCAGCGATCATGCGTTCCAACGGAAAGTCCTGAACGTCCACGGGAAATTCTATAACCGAACGTCTTGCCGATGATTCGAAAATCCCAATGATGATTTCCAGAGCCGCCCTGCCGCGACGAGCACTGGATCGATGTTCCTTCTTCCCCTCCACAGCTTCGACCAACTCTTCAAGCTCACTCTGAAAGGAAAATACCTCCTGCAGTTCCGGGGCATACCATCCTCGTTGCCGATAAGCCGATAGCACCTTTAGTGCCGGCCCGTCTGTCGCGTTTACGTCAATGATGCCGTCAGAACCTACCACGTGAAACTGATAAGCCTGATGGGCACGCTCTCCCAATTCGATCAGACCGACTACGCCGTTCTTGTATCCCACACGCCCCAGAGCCATGTCTTCCACGACCATATCGGGATGGTTTCCTCGACCGCTCACGTTTTTCTGTCGATCGATCTGGCCCATCACCCAAGACGCCTCCACATCACCGTTCAAGTAATTTACGAGATCGACGACGTGCGTGCCGTTATTCATGAGGTCCAGGGAACAGTGACCCCAGATGAGGGAGACCGTGCCAATCTCTCCCTTTTGAATTAGCGATCGTGCCATCTCAGCCTGTGGACTAAATCGATGCGCGTGCCCAATAGCCAGGACACTTCCCGATGCCTCACAGGCGGCAATCATCTGATCAGCTTCTTCCAGATTAACGGCCATGGGCTTCTCACACATGATGCCTCTGGCACCGTATTCAGCCGCAGCCAACGTAGCCTCGCTATGTGCCTTCGGCCACGTACAGATACTGATCAGGTCAAGTTTCTCGTTCTCCAGCATCTCTTGGTGGCTACCGTATAGGGTAATTCCATACTCACTTGCGAGCCGCTGGGCCTTCTCTCCGTCCGGGTTGAGATCAGAGCCTGCTACGAACTCTATATTCGCATTATTCGCGCCGCGATAGCCCATTGCGTGTGCACGTGCTATTCCGCCACAGCCAATGAACCCCACCCTATATGTGTTCATCTCAGTATTCCCCTGGTAGATGTCAGTCGATAGGCAAGCATAGACCCAGTACCCCGATTCGTACATCCATTAGAAAAGGCGGCACTATATCAGCACCGCCTGAACAACACACAACCATTTCATGAAAGTCTCACCCGCGCCATATCGGGCGCGTGAGGCAAGTTGGCCCTCCGCTGCCCTTGTAGCAGATCTCGTTTCCTTCAAAGATCGCTACCGTGCAGCCAGCATCCTCCATCAATTTGACGGACGCATCATTGCCCGATCGGATCAGGCATTGACGGGGACCGACCGCAAGAACATTACATCCGAGCGAGTCGTATTCATGCTCGGGCAGCGATAACAAGGAAATTTGCTTTTCCAGGAGCAGTTCACGGAAGGGGATAGGAAGCAGTTTTTCATAGACAATGGCCAGATCGTCATCAAGCATGCTGATGATCGACATAAGATGCAGCACAGCCCCTGGTCCATCCCAATGAACCATGGGTACTTCGACTACGTCCACTCCTGCCGGTGCCACGAATTCCCGGAATTGCCGAATACCTTCGCCGTTTGTGCGGTAGGTCAAACCGATGGCCACGGTCTTTGAATCCAACCAGACCACATCGCCACCTTCCATCATCCCGGGCGCCTCAATACGGCCAATAATCGGTATACCGAGCTGCCCAAACAGATCCGCCATCGCATCCGGTTCACTGAGGCGGGCGCTCTTTCCCATCCTTGCGAGAATGGCACCCTCATCCGTGACGGATGCTACGGGGTCATGGGCATAGAGAGAATCCAATCCCGTTCGGTCATCTTCCGGTAGGTATATCACCTCGGCGCCACATGCCTTCAAGTGATCCGCAAAGCAACGGTGCTCATGCACAGCTTTCTGGAAATCCGGCATACCGAGATAATCGAGAGGCTTCCACTGTTCGGTGATTTGAGCCTCATCTACATAGGCCTCGGCAGGGCCTTTCACAAACACGCTTTTCAGCCTGGCAACCATAGATTGTGAGGAATACCGAGAAGACATTATTTGAACCTGACCCAACATCCAAATGATACTCAGGGTCATCCTATGCAGGGGATATTACACTTGAGACAGCTATCGTTACAGGTCACCAGAGTCAAACCCAGCAATGCTGCGCGCGTTTGGGGAGGGCAAGTCAACCAGCAGCGGTACCACCGGCGACCTTATCATTCTGCTTGCCAGACGCAGAGCGCGCCCTTGAAGGTTTCTTTTTGGATCCGCGGCTTTTTCGCATCTTTTCACGCTTGCTCGTCACCCAATCATGCCACCAAACGACAATTGGGCTCGCCACAAAGATCGAAGAGTAGGTACCCGTAATGACACCAAAAGTGAGTGCCAATGCGAATCCAAAATTCGTAGACTGACTGCCCGCAAGCAGAAATGCCAACACCAGAAGAACAGTAATTGATGTCATCATGGTCCTGTTAAGACACTCATTAATACAGGTATCCACGACCGTGGAAAAACCTTCCTTGCGCGACCGCCCCAATCCCTCGCGAATTCTGTCAAAAACAACAATGGTATCATTGGTCGAATATCCAACAACCGTCAGCAGAGCCGCAACCACGGCCATTGTAATATCTTCGCTGATGATAGAGAAAGCGGCGATAACGATCAGGACATCATGAACCAAAGCTGTTATCGCACCAATACCAAAACGGAATCCACCCACATGTCGGAAGCGTATTGCTATATAAATCACGATACCGATAATCGACCACATTACTGCCCCGAGTGCGTCTACCGTAAGTTCTTTTCCTATCTTAGGACTCACATTTCCTTCCCGCCGCAACCAATTCGATTCTCCCCCTTTGAGACTCTCGGGAAACTTGGTAACAAGAGCAGCTTTCACGGCAGTGGCGACCTGCTGCTCATCCCAATCCTCACCAGCGGAGCGAATTAACACATTACCTTCCGATCCGAACTCCTTGATCTCACTCTGAGTCAGATCGACAATCGTACCGTCCAAATCTACGGCGCCTAGTGCATTGCGAATATCCTGTACGGGTACCGGAGGATTGAAACTCACCTCCAGCAGCGACCCGCCCTGGAAATCAACACCCCACTTTAACCCGCCCCTGGCACCGATGGTCACTAGTCCGATAAGAATGACCGTCCATGTGATGATGAAGGCAGCCTTCCCGAATCGCATGAAACCAAAATTCACCTTACCAAAGGGATCGGCTTTACCGATGCTCAGTTTTTCAACGTTCCATCGATCCGTTAACCTATCGTACAGCGCGCGAGTTACCGTAATGGCGGTAAACATACTGATCACGATACCGAATGAGAGCGTGAGGGCGAATCCCTTTATGGGGCCGGTGCCAAACTGGTATAATGCGAGGGCGGTTATCAGCGTAGTTATGTTTGCGTCTATAATTGTCCGAATTGCATTCCCGTATCCGCTGTCGATAGATTGACGAATGGTCTTCTTTCCGGACCGGATCTCTTCTTTGATACGCTCAAAAATGAGAATATTGGCATCAACCGACATACCCATGGTAAGGATGATGCCCGCGATTCCAGGCAGCGTAAGAGTTGCCTGGAATCCTGCAAGTACCCCGAGCAGGAACAGGAGGTTCAAGGCAAGCGCAAAATTTGCTAACAATCCGGATGTACGGTAGTAACCATACATGAAGAAAAGCACGGTAATTAGGCCGAGAATCGATGCTGTTTGGCCGGATGAAATCGCATCCCGTCCCAGCGAGGGGCCCACGACTTGCTTATCTATAATAGTCATCGGCGCAGGTAATGCACCAGCGCGGAGGACAATCGATAAGTCCCTTGCTTCCTCGAGTGAACCTATGCCCGTGATCACACCACTTCCATTGGGAATCCTGCTTTGAATGGTTGGAGCAGAAAAAACACGGCCGTCAAGAATGATCGCCATCCGCCTACCAATGTTGGCACCGGTTATACGAGCAAACTCTCGGGCTCCGTCATCGGTCGTTGTAAATCCAACCTGAGCTAGTCCGACATTGCTTATATCCTGGGTCGATCCGGTTTCAGGGTAGGCATCTTCGAGCGAGGCGCCCGTCATTTCAGGCAGGGAATTCATATAGTAGTATGACTGAACGCGCTGTCCAAGCTGATTGTCTTCAACTACCCCCGAAGCGATCTGCCCTTCTGGAGGCAACAATGCTTGTACATCCGGGCGTCTGAGAATCGCATTTACACGTCCTGTATCGATGGCTGATGCTACAAACTCCGATCCATTCACATCGATCAAGGAAGACAGCGGATTGGTCGCGGTGGCATCGCTGAAGAGCTGGGCTCCCAAGCTATCCGTAGACGAGGTGTCCCGATTGGCCACGAGAGCATCAGTCCGATCGATAAACGTGTTTAGTTCCAATCCATCCCGGAGCATTTTGAATTCCAGCTGGGCAGTCTGTTGAATGAGGGAGAGGGCCCGATTGACATCCTGAATACCGGGTAGTTCGACGATAATACGATCCTCCCCTTCCTGCTGAATGATCGGTTCCGCAACGCCGAATTCGTTAACACGATTTGATATCACCTGCATAGCCCGCTCAATCACATCCCGGGCCTCATCCTCAGGCAAGTCCGTTTTGTCGACTTCAAGGGCGACGTACACACCACCCACAAGATCCAGTCCCAGATTGATCGCCCTATCTTCCAAGGCGGCCACATCCTCATCCGATAGCAGCATGATATTATTATGATGGGCGACCAAACGCGCACTCGGATAGACGTACCAGAGAGCGGTGAAGGTCACCACCAGGATCAGGATCAGACGAGACTGTTTCCACTGCATGCGGACTACTCCTTATCGAACCGACGGGCAACTTGTCACGGCCGTGCGTGCGCCCAACTGACTACCGTGACAGGGGCATCAAGCGAGGTTCGTAGATGACTTATTTCAATAGCCTGAGAGTCAATAGATGTATGATATTAAAAGCTGGTACAATCTACCCTCAGACGGCACAATGTCAAGTGAAAAACCAGCGTAAATAGCGCGAGCCGAGAGGCACGCAGACCGGGTATTTCAGGTCTCATGAACATGGCCGCAAATCAGTCAGTCCCGAAGGGCAAATATCAGCTTCTGGCCCGAGAATACCGCTGGCGACAGGAGTTTTACAAAGGCTCGGTCCCCGTCCTCACTGAAGGAAACCACATACTGTTCATCAGCCTTAAAACTGCGAGGAAACACATCGACCTTCTTGAACTGTTTCAACGACGGATAATCTCTAAGGTCAAACGCAACAATACGATCCTGCCGCAGGTCCTGGGCATGCTCAAATTTCACACGGTCCAGCGATCGCACTCTTGGACTACCGAAAAAGGGGTCGACTATAACTTTTCGTTCTTTCCATCCATCCATGCTGTCAACAGCATAGTAGACAGAATTGAGTTTTGCTTCGAGGATCTCTCTCTGTTTCTCCCCGCGCACTACTCTCGCAGCTGCTTCCGTCACTACCTGGTCGAGCGTCGAAATAGCGGTTTGAAGGCGATCCTCTTCAGCCCTCAAGAATAGGATTCTCTCCTGAAGATTATCATGCAACTCCTGCAGTGAATCGGCCTCAGTCCTTGCCATATCACGCTCGCCCGTCAGCGTCTCTATGGTACGTACCACACGCTGGCGGGCTTGTCTTTGTGCACGTCCCGGCGATGCGGAAGCACGGCCCTGTGTCACATAGGTACCGAAAATTCCGTCTCTGTATAGTAACCAGACCTGGAAGCCCACGTGCAATTCTTCGACCAGTGCCGCGTCTTGAATTATCTCGCCTGCTTCGCGAGGCGTCAATCCATGGTTTTCAATCAGATATCTCTCAGAGACAGCCTGGTGAGTATCCCCTCGCTCTACCAGATAGGGGGCTGGCAGCTGGTCCTGTAACTCAATGATTCGCTCTCGCAAACCACGCACCCGTCCGTTGACTGTGACTATTTCAGACAGCAGGCCGCGATAGGAGACATCCCTTTCGGCGCCCAACATCTGGCTGAGAGTCTCCGCCTCCCCGGGATCCAGGGCCAATCGCTCGAGACTTGAGGGATCTATTGTTCTGTCTGGATTGGACTCGTTGAAATCCTGGATTTTCTCAGACACTGCGTCCCGCCGCAGGCGTATTTCCTGTTCTACTTCGTCCAACTCTTTTACAAGTTGCTGAAAGGAATCCAGCTTCGATTGGCACCCTAATATCAACAAGGCAATCAGCACGAAGTGATAGAGTTTGCGAATCATAGGCTCACCAAGTGCTCTCGGTATCGCGAATAGTTGACTGAATTGGAATTCGAGAATCGGGGATCATGCAAATCAGCGCCTACTCACTGCTAATTAACTCACGCACCCCGGTTGCTGTGGCACGAGCCTCTCTGAGTATTTGCATCGCACCAATGTAGTCCTCCGCCGCCGCGTGATCCTGGACATCGGTGATCAACGCAGCATAGGATTTTCGGGTGTCAGCTAAGCTGGTTCGGGCTGCACGACTGAGTCGCTTCTTGCCGGCGGTCGTCATAAGATCATCCCACTCCTGCCCCATACCCGTCAGAGTTGATTCCAACTCACCCCGAAGTTTGAGTTTTTCCGCGACGACCTTGGTCTTCGCGATATCCGCCTTCATTTTGGCTTCCAGGGCTGAGCTCTTCGCCGCATCGTAATCACGACTCTCAGTCTTCGATTTTGCATCGGACAGTGCATCAGATGCGGCACGATAATCGTCGGCCACATAATCCTCGGCCCCTTCCGCCTGCGCGGCCTGAATGGCAGCCTCAGCCTGCATGAGCTCATCAGTCGGAGGCTCTGAACAAGCAGACAAGGTTATCAAAACGGCCAGCACCAGGAACGTCCTTAGCGAAAATATCGAATCCACGAAACGCTCTCCTCTCACATTCACATCGGTTTGTTGATTAGTAGCTATATCGCGTGCAATATAACCGGAAAGGCATCCAGACGCAATAGACTGCTCGATACATGCTTCTTGACTTTGCAGTGCAGAGTTGTTATCTAAATTTGGTTAGCTTTTTCATATTCCCATTGTCCAAAATCCCGCCGCCTGCTTCGTTCTTTGTTGCCAGTCGAAATGCAGCCCGCACCCCCACAGTCTGCCACCGACGCGATGACTCAAACCTTGCGCCAACACCCCGTTCAGTCGGATGCCACTCCTTGTCCGCACGAACATCCCGATCGTCCCCCCCAGACTTATGTGTTCACTGGAGGGGGATCCGGAGGGCACGTAAACCCTGCATTGGCAATTGCCGACGGTATCAAGTCTGCGAAACCAAATTCTCGGATCGAATATATTGGTGCTCGTGGTAAGATTGAGGCCGAACTGGTCCCGACTCGGGGATACCCGATCCATCTTGTTCACGCCCGTGGCCTCCCGTCGCGCAAAAAGCTACTGCCACTGTTGGCATTTGCTCTGGTCACCGGCCTGGGGATTCTGCAGTGCCTCACGTTAATCCTCAAGATCAAGCCGGACATTATCGTGGCAACGGGGGGATATGCCAGCAGCCCAGTACTGTTTGCTCTGTGGATACTGCGAACCCTACACCTGACCTCAGCACGTTGCTTTATCCATGAGCAGAACGTGGTTCCTGGCCTTGTAAACAGGATTGCCGGACGCATAGCCGATCGAATCGGAGTTTCATTCCTGGAGACAGCACGCTTTTTTCATCCTTCGAAAGTTGTTCATGTCGGATATCCCATTCGGAAAGAGATCAGTTCCGTACATCGAGAACAGGCACGGCAGGACCTGAAGATCCCCGAGCAATCTACCGTGATATTTGCATTTGGCGGTTCACAAGGCGCCAGATCCATCAACCGCGGACTGATCGATGCCCTGCCAGAATTACTATGTAACAAACGGATATATATATTCCACGTTCTTGGTATTCAAGACAGCCCAGAGTATCATGCGGAGGATGACGCCTCAACACGTATCGCGTCATTGGGAATGGGCACAGAAGAACTCTCGCGCTATCACAGCATGCGCTACGCCCATGACATACAGACATATTATGCCGCGAGCGACGTGATCATCGGACGTGCCGGGGCCGGGACCGTTACGGAGATCTGCGCCGGCGGACGGCCTTCTATCCTGATCCCTCTGCCCAATGCTCCGGGCGATCACCAAGCGCTGAACGCACGTACGCTAGAATCAGGTGGAGCCGCCTACGTCCTCTATGAGGAGGCCACACTCGAGGAAGGTCGTCCCGTGGGTACGGTGGACGGGCAACAACTGTCTCGCCTCATTCTCCAATTGGATGAGTCTCCGCAAAAGCGAAAACAGATGGGCGAGTCAGCACTACGATTGTTCGACAAAAAGGGATTAGAGCGTATCATGGGCGAACTGACATTTCCCGCATTCACTCCGAATCAGGATTCTCCACTCAAATCCACGATGGCGAGCGATCTTGAAACTGTGTCCACCATGACACCCTTTCAACTACTGAGGAAACTGGATGCAGATGAGCAGACAACCATCGAGACAATCGGGCATGGTTATCTGAGATACAAAGCAGATGGTTATCTGACCAATGAAAGATGGCAGGTTCGAAACGTTGGCGTGAAGATTGCGGGGATACTCAAATACCAGAAGAAACTCCCCCTCTTGCTTTCGATGCTCAGAGACAGGACACCGGTATCACGAGTCCAGCGGCTATTTGGTGGAGATTTCCAGCAAGTGGGCTT
>JABIQT010000461.1 GCA_018667995.1 Candidatus Latescibacterota bacterium | reverse complement strand
TTTTGAGAATGATGTAATTCAGCAGAGCTTCAAAACACCCGTCCTCGTGGATTTTTGGGCCGACTGGTGCGGCCCATGCCAGGTTCTCGGCCCAGTGCTCGAGCGAATAGCCACGGAGAACGAAGACAGTTGGAAGCTCGTAAAGGTCGATACAGAGAAATTCGGGCAGGAGGCCCAGACATATAATGTAACAGGCATTCCGAACGTGAAGCTATTTGTGGACGGTAAAGTTATAGATGAGTTTACCGGTGCACTACCCGAGGAATCCGTCCGACGTTGGCTTGATGGCGCATTGCCCAGTGAACAACGCCATCAAGTAAAGGAAGCCGCAGATCTTTTGGCTGTGAATAAGGTGGAGGAAGCTCAAGCTCTTCTAGAATCGGTCCTGTCGGAAGATTCAGCCAATGATGAGGCGCGTGTGCTGCTGGCACAGACCAAGCTCTACAGTGATCCCAAGGCTGCAGCAGACCTGGTAGGTCCTATCGAGCCAGGATCCGATGTATACGAACTTGCAGAATCAACTACGGTGTATAGTACCCTTTTTGGCTACCTCGAAGACGAAAGCACTTTACCAGAGGGTGAAACCAAAGTTGAATACCTGAATGCGATTCAGGATCTGAGAAAACAAGATTTTGAGGCGGCACTTGAGGGATTCATCGAGATCCTACGACGAGACCGCTATTACAATGACGACAGCGCCAGAAAAGCATGCATCGCGGTCTTCAAATCCCTCGGGGAGTCGCACGAGATTACCCTAGCCTACCGGTCCAGATTCAGTGGCGCACTTCACTCTTAGGCACCACCGACGACTGCCGGATAGACCCGGGAACAGCTGTATGTTTCCGGGTTTTCCTTTTGAAGCGAATCACAACCCAATGGAATCGAGATGAGAGTAACACTCCTTGCAGCCATCCTGATGATGCCCGCATTCTCGCAGTCACAGGAATTGGACACCCGGTACGTATTCCTGATCACCTTTGATGGACTACGCTGGCAAGAGGTATTCTCGGGAGCGGACGGGGAGTTAATCGAGAATGAGTCCTATGTCACCGAGGTCGATTCGCTCAAGGCTGATTTTTGGGCAGAAGACCCACAGCAGCGAAGACAGCTGCTCATGCCCTTCTTCTGGAGCCAACTGGACACCCAAGGGCGTATATACGGCAATAGGATGTATAGAAATAAAGTTGACGTGACAAATGAATTCCTTTTCTCATATCCCGGTTATAACGAAATACTGACGGGATCAGCGGACGCGAGGATTGACAGTAACAACAAGGTTAACAACAGAAATACCACCGTTCTTGAATTGATCAACCGACAGCCATATTTTCGAAATACGGTGGCAGCATTCGGTTCCTGGGATGTGTTTCCCTACATCATAAACGAACAACGAAGTGGCATCCCGGTCAATGCCGGCTTCGAAGCCGCAGAAGGTCCTGATCTGACCGAACGTGAACGGACACTGAACCTCCTGCAGGCTCAGATTCCAAGTCCCTGGAGTACCGTTCGCTTAGATGCTTTCACCCACAATTATGCTCTGGAATCTGTAAAAAGGCACACACCGAGATTGGTCTTCATAGCCTACGGAGAAACGGACGATTTCGCACACGACGGACGCTATGACGCCTATCTGCGCTCGGCACATCGCACGGATCAGTTCATTGGTGAACTCTGGCGGTGGGTGCAGACCCATGAACCTTACCGGAACAAAACTACATTCTTGATTACCACGGACCACGGCAGAGGAACGGCTCCCATCGAAGCGTGGAAAGATCATGGTGCGGACATTGACGGCTCGGATCAGATATGGTTCGCTGTGATCGGACCGGATACCAAATCGGGTGGTGAGATCACCTCCGAGGACCAGTACTACCAGAATCAGTTTGCGCGCACTGTAACCGAACTCCTCGGTCTTGACCTATTGAGCGGCACACCAGCTGGGAAGGCAATCCCTGGGGCAATGGGCAAATGAGTCGGCTTCTAAGATTGCACGCTCCCCGTGATCTGCGATACGAAGATCATGTGTTACCAGAAGTGGGGCCAGATGAACTCCACCTGCGCAGTCTTCTAGGAGCAATCAGTACAGGAACAGAATCCGCATGGTATTTCGGGACTGACCCACAGCTCGACCCGCAGTTCAAACCACTACGATTTGATCATCCGGAATTCCCGCGGATTATCGGATACGAAAAGGTGTCAGAGGTCCTGGCCGTCGGCGCAGATGTTGTGGGATTTAAGATTGGACAGCGGGTCGTTGCGCGGTACGGTCACGCGGAAGAATATATCTGGCCAGCCTCCCGCGCAATACCAGTACCTGATGATATTTCAAACGATGATGCCATTCTCGCAGTATTGATGAATGTCACATCGCATGGTGTACGCCGATCACGACTAAAGCTTGGCGACGATGTGGTGATAACGGGCATGGGGCCGCTCGGACTGTTAACGCTGATTGCAGCACGGTTGGCCGGAGCAAGCCGCATCGCGGTATGCGATATGTATGACCGGCGCCTTGAGCTGGCGAAACGATTTGGGGCAGATGAAACTTACAACCCCAATCAGGGGCAGGTTGCCTCGGCCATTACGGATCAGTTTGGCCCGGGCGCTTTCGACGTAGCCTTCGAGTGCTCCTCCTCATATGAGGCCCTGGGCGATGCCATGGCGGTACTCAAACGCGACGGTCGGGTGTGCGTGATCTCGCAGTTGAAGGGAGCCTATTCACGACATCCGGCCTTCGGTCTGGACTTTCATCTCGGGCAACTGGAGCTGATCTCTGCCGATGGTGGTTGGGATCCCCATAGGCAAGCCCGTTGGTATTTCAGCGCCATCCAGCGAGGAGCCATCACCGGAATATCGAACATGATCACTCACAGAATTCCGTTCGAGGAGATCGAATCGGGCTTCAAACTCATCGAGGAGCATCCAGAAGACCTGGTGAAGATTGTGATCACCTATCCATAGCGGCGATTATTTGATTGGCGCGGCCTAAAGCACTACTTATTTTAGGGGCTCGCGAAGGGCTTTACGAGAGCTGTAACACTTTGTAACCCGTTAACTGATTGCATCCGGAGCACATATGGGAATCATTCTGAAAAGCGAAGAACAGATCGAAACTATGAGACGCAGTGGGCGTGCCGCCTCAAAACTGTTGCAGAGCATCGGTGAAGGCGTAGCCCCCGGAGTCTCCACATGGGATCTCGACCAAATTTCCCGAAAAACTATTGAAGAGTTGGGTGGCGAGTCCTCATTTCTCAACTACCAGCCATCTAGTCCCCCGCCATATCCCGCCACGATTTGCTCCTCTGTGAATGATGAAGTGGTTCATGGCGTACCCAGCAAACGTCGAATACTCAAAGACGGCGACGTGGTCGGAATCGACGTTGCCATAAAGATAAGCGGCTATCATGGCGACAATGCATTTACTTTCCCAGTCGGTAAGGTCAAACCCGTGGCGAAGCGGCTGCTTGACGTAACCAGAGCCTCTCTCTTCAAAGGTATCGAGCAGGCGGTGGTAGGCAATCGGGTCGGTGATATCGGCTACGCAGTACAGAGCTTTGTGGAGGAAGAAGGGTTTTCAGTGGTCCGAGAACTATGCGGTCATGGTATAGGGAGAGAGATGTGGGAAGAACCGCAGGTGCCGAATTACGGTAAGCCGGGGCGGGGCGCACGGCTAAAACCGGGTATGGTGATTGCCATCGAACCCATGGTCTGCGAAAAAGGCCACAGGGTTGAAGTCTTAGATGACGGCTGGACCACATCCACACAAGATGGTGGCCTGGCCGCCCATTTTGAGCATACGATAGTCATTCTTTCCGACGGCCCTGAGCTATTGACCGCAAATCCTGACTTGTGGGATGCCGCCGGCATTTAGATGTTGGCCATAGGACCGAATCAGAGTACCCGACTCGAGTATGGGTTTCCTGACAGCATTCTCTCTGAGAAATCCGGTACGATCTACCGGGATCGCGAGAATCGCCTTAGAGGATTCTACTGCTGTTTTGGCGCCACCGCAGCGCAAAACGGGAGCGTCTGTAGACTTTATATACTGTATTCGCATTCCTCCTCGCCATTACGATGCACCTGTTTCCCGTATCAGTAAACCCCGTGCCAGGCACCCCTAGACTTTCCGCCTCAAATCATCCGTGGTTTCATCGTGTGCGTCCCCTATTTCGGAATCAGCTTCCAACGAAACGACATTGTTTTCTCCCGAACTTGATGTCCCACGTATACGTCATATATAGGGTCATACCACCGCAAGCGCGGCAAAGAGTGCCTTCAGGTATCCGATTGAATATGCGAGTCCTTGACTGCATGCTGGAGTGTCTCCATGTATGGGCGGAATATGATCCGGGTTGATGCAGCCACTGAACCCTTGTTTCTTCAGCTCAATCAGGATCTTGAATACGTTCATATCTCCGTCATCAAGCAATGTTTCCTCGAATCCACCGGACGTAGCTAGACTTCCACGGACGTTCCTGAGATGGAGCGTAAACAGGCGGCCCTTACGGCCGTAATTGTGAATCTCATCTAGTACGAGGGGTAGTCCACCAGCCTCCGCCCGCGTCCCACAACAGTAGAGATAACCGACAGAGCGGCTTGGATAGGCGTCGATGACCCTGTGATATCCGATACCTCCGAGGGGCGTATCCGGCAAGGGTGTATCCGAGGGATGCATGGCCAGCTTGATACTGTATTCCTCAGCAATGGGCACCAGTTGATCATAGACCCGACAAAAGTGGTCCCACCAGCCATCCAGGGATTCCTGAGACGGGGGATCAGCCAAATTACGCGTCAAGAAAGCGCTCTCCGAGCGGGACATGTAACCTCCCCGGTGCGGAGTGGAGGTACGTGTCAAACGCTCGGGAAATACATCGCCAGAGAATCGCTGACGCGCAATGGGAATGCCTGCCTCACCAAAAACACGCAACGCCTGGCATGAGTTCTCCAGATCCTTGTCCCCGCCATCCTGATCCTTCATGAATGCGTTCGTTATGTCGGGAAGCGTTACCCTGTTGAATTCAAGCCCCCATGAATGGACCTTCTTCTTGAGTCGTAACAAGGCATCAAGGTCAGGGTAGCCCTGTTCCTTGACACCTGGGAAGAACTCACCGCGACCGCAGTCAATAGCGTCAGCGCCCAATTGCGTGACCGTTCTTAAGTAGTCATCCGATAGATCATTATGCCAAACGGATACCTTCATCATTGCTTGATCTCCATTCATTCGATTGAGGTTGCTCACCACTACAGCTGATCATGCCAAGCGCAGTGGACATCACAAGGCACGCATACTCTGAGTCTGGCATTTGTACAGCTATGTTGCTTGCCAGATCGACGGAATAGTGCATGCAAGCTGTGGACGTCCAGTACCGAAAATTGCTTCATAAACTACGTAACCTGGAGCTATTTAGTGACGATCGCATAGGTCTTCAAAAGAGTAACACACAAATTAGCTTACTACGAGATATGACAACCACCCGTCGCACTCTTCATTGAGGATCTGGTGTGGCACGCCCGGGGGCAGGTACACCGTATCACCCTCGGCGACAGAGTGAATAGTTCCATCAATAAGCATCGAACCCCAACCTTCGAGTATGTAATAAACCTGCTCGAAGTCCTCGTGGCGGTGATAGTCTGAAGTCTTACCTCGAATGAGTCGCTGCATGACGAACAACCTGAAGCCCATCAAGCAATGTCTGAATGACGGGCCTCCGTCGGCTTCCACACCCCTCAGCAATGGCCACGTAACAACGCCACCGTGTAATCCGGTCTCGGGAGTTACATCGCGCCAATTGAAGACACATGCCTCGGATCCTGTTCTTTCTACCGGGCAGGTGATAATCAGGTGCTCCATCCAGTCGTCATGGTCCTCGGCAAACATCTGGTGATATACGTTCGGTGGGAAATAGACGACCGAGCCCTCCGAAACGGCATGCTTTTCATCACCGATCAGTACATGCCCTTCTCCAGAGAGAATGTAGTAGAACTGTTCCCAATCTTCGTGATTGTGGTAGTCGGAATTCTTCCTCCCCTGCAGGGAGTGTTTGGCAAACCCTCTTATATGCTGCATGCATTCATTGGCCTGAGCATCCGGCCCGGTTTTCCCTAATAGTATCGACCAGACTATAGCACTTTCGTGATTGATATAGGGGTTCGGGTCTCTCCAGTTGGTAATGAACGGCGCTTTGTCGGACATGGTAACGATCCTCCTGTCGATTGGATTGATTTGGACGTCAGTTATTCTGGGCAGCTATGAACATTGGACGTGTTGCGGTCAGGTGTGGGACGTTGCCCCTGGCGAAGTGGTTTGCATAAGAATCATGGCACATTTCGATGAACGATGGGACCGTACGCCTCTCGACCCAGAATCAAGCAATCTGAATTCTTGCCTACGAAGCTGGTCAATGCCCCACGAGATACCGCATCAGGTTGCTGCAAGAGAAATACACCAGATCATCTGTGAGAATGGAGATGTGCATGCCTCCTGGTGCATGAGTTTTCATAACCCAAGTCTGGGCTACAAATCGATGGTTAATCGTGGGGCCGGACCATTCCAAACCTCGCAATACCTGGCGCGATCCTCAAAACCGTACATGGCTGGGGTGCCCGTTCTCACCAACGAGCGTAGATCGTAGTTCGCCGAGGGACGCAAGCAACATGCGGGCTCATCCCTCCCATCGGTAACGTTTCAGCACATCTTCATTCAACTCAAGGCCAAACCCCGGCGAGTCAGACAGCTTGATGTATCCATCAACGGCAGTAGGTTTTCCCAGTAGCACTTCCATATCGTCGCCTCTCTGATGCGGTGGAAAGTACTCGGCCATGGGGCATGTCATATTCGCGATTACCATATGAAAGTTAGGTACCCATCCACCGTGGGGTATTACCTTTATATCGTTGGCCTCAGCCATGTTCACGATCTTCTGCACCTCTGTCATGCCGCCACACCTATCGACGTCTGGCTGCCAGATATCTGCACACCCCATAGTCAGCCACTTTGCGAAAGCATTCTTGCTGTATTCGTTCTCTCCCCCAGAGACGGGCATAGACGCGGCCTCGCGCACCTTCACATAACCGCTCCAATCATGAGGCAAAACGGGCTCTTCATACCAACTGAGATCAAACTCCTCTACCAAACGCATCATGCGTATGGCATAGTCCGCATCAAAAGACCGGCAACAGTCGACCATCTGTTCAATCTCATCACCGATGGTCTCGCGAACCGCTTCCACAACGCTGCGATTCTTCCGCATACCTACGACACCGTCCCAAGGACCAAAGCCGAATCGCTGTTTCACAGCTGTAAATCCCTGATCGACATATTGCTGTGCTTCTTCGCGCAACAAGTCAAGATCGGGATCGCCACGGTAGGTAGCCGATACATATAGCTCACTGGCATATACGCGAACCTTGTCTCTGGTCTTGCCTCCAAGAAGATTGTAAACTGGTTGTCCCAGCACGCGCCCCTTCAGATCCCAGAGGGCGGTATCTATCTGAGAGATGGCACTGCTGGTGACGCCGTCTCGAGCCTGGCCGATGCAAACGCTGAACATTTTCTCCCAAAGCCAGTTGGTGCGCAGCGGATCCTCACCAAGCAATACGGGGACGAGGACGTTTCTCAGAATAGGATAGGCGCCCTGACAGGCATATCCTCCCGAAGACACTCCGCAGATCCCTTCGCTTGTTTCGATACGTACGGCAAGTTGACCAAAAGTATCTGGAGACTGAATTGGAGGGGCTCCATACTTCAGATCCTGGAACCGGTAAATTGGATTAATACTGTGTATGACATGTTTTCGCGGCGGCGCAGGAATGCTCAGCGGTATCACATCTATCTTCGTGATCTTCATGTGGAGATAATCTCCCTATTTGATCTGCAGAGAGTTGCACGCACTTCTGACAATGTCTGGCGGATGAATTCAGCTGAAGAGTGAACCATTGTCTTTTCAGATACCGAGATGTGCGGTAAGGCGGGTGCTGAGGATATAGTGACCGCAAAGCGAAATCGTGCCCGAGATGGCTTCTTCAGCTGATTATGTGATCCTACCCCTTCATCCTATGTGCCTCGTGATCAGGTTTGCAGTACGGTTTCCCTGGCGTTGGCAGGCTTGCATATCCGAAAACGTGCCGACGCCAATGTCCCCCCCGAAATGGGATTTAACCGGGTGAAGAGGTTACGAGGGAATTTCAGATTTCTTTGCTGCCTCCGGCCCCAATCTTTTAGACCAGCAGCCCCTATGGGTAACCCAATCGCGCATCAAGTCAGATCCATTAAGCGGAGGTAGTTCTCCTCAATGGCAGCCAATCCGACGGCCAACCCATCTGGATGAGGATCCAGTTCGTATATGAGGGGGCCTCGATACCCTATGTCGCCGAGCGCCTCCATCACCGACTTGAAGTCTATTACCCCCTCAAAAGGCATCCAGTGTCTCTGCTGAATACCATCATTATCGGACAGATGGATTGACCAAAGTCGGTCCCCAAAATGGTGTATGATATCTACAAGCTTGCCCGTCAAATTCGCGTGATTAGTGTCCAGGCAGTACCCGATCACTGAAGGATCGAGCCCTTCGAGCACGGCCTCGGCCTCATCGGCACCGGCGGGAATCCACTCAGGGGGCATCGTTTCCAGTACGAGACGTATGGAGCATTCGCGGGCCACTCTGACCAGTTCCGCGAGACTCTTCTGCGACTGTTCACGCCGTTTATCTCGTGTATTTGGTTCGAGAGGATCCTGACTGCCGTGGATCGCTACGAGTTTCGCTCCCAGATGACTGGCGAGTCCGATTGCTTCTTCGGTATAGGAGACTGCCGTCCGCCGCTGGACCTCATCGAGTTGTGAAATATCGCGGTCGGGTCGATAGGGGGCATGAATAGAGAATACCCGTACTGTTGAATCGCCGCACCAGCCAATCAGATTCTGGTAAACAGCGCGGCTCGATAAGGCGGGAAGGGAATG
>JABIQT010000344.1 GCA_018667995.1 Candidatus Latescibacterota bacterium | reverse complement strand
TACCGTCTCCTGCCTGGGACAGTGTGATGGGGCACCCGCAGTTGCAATCAACGGGCAGAGCTATTCAGGGGTAACTCTTGATGGAATGGCTGGCTACCTGGAAAAGCTCATCGAAGGAAGGTCCCTGAAGAAACAGAAGATAAAGGCCTCGAAAGCTGAGACTTCTATAGACCCCTACACCGGGTCAGAGCAATACGGGGCACTCAAAGCATATCTCGCCGATCCTAATCCGACGGTAACCATCACGGCTCTCAAATCCAGCGGACTCCGCGGCATGGGTGGAGCGGGCTTCCCAACAGGTGTAAAGTGGGACTTTGTCCGCCAGGCTGAGGGACAGACCAAGTATGTAGTGTGTAATGCCGACGAAAGTGAACCGGGTACTTTCAAAGATAGGGAATTACTGCGACGGGTTCCGCATCTGATGATTGAGGGTATGATCATTTCGGGGTTACTCGTAGGATCGGAGAGAGGCTACGTGTTCCTTCGGCACGAATACGACCGGGAGCGGGAGATCCTGGAACGGACTATCGCGCAGTTCTATAAGGATGGGATTCTCGGCGATGATGTACGGGGCAGCGGGATGTCGTTCCAACTGGAGATATTCGATAGCCCGGGTGGTTATATATGCGGCGAAGAGACCGCACTCCTTGAGGCACTTGAGGGAAAGAGGGCAGAACCGAGGAACAAACCTCCATTTCCCGGAACTGAGGGGTTACATGGTAAGCCCACATTGATAAATAACGTCGAGACGTTCTCCTGGATTCCAGCAATCTTAGAACGCGGTCCCGAATGGTTCTGCAACTCTGGGAAGAACGGTGCCAATGGCCTGAAGTACGTCGCTCTGAGCGGACATGTCCGTAAACCTGGCGTCTATGAGATCCCGTTGGGAACAACAGCGAAAGAATTGATAGATGGCTACGGCGGTGGCATCATAGGGGGCAGAGCTCTCAAAGCCTTCGCCCCGGGCGGCGCTTCATCCGGTTTTCTGCCGGCTTCCATGAGCGACATTCCTCTTGACTTCGACCCACTTGCCAAAGCCGGATCCATGCTCGGATCAGGGGCAGTGATCGCCGTGGCCGAAGGTACGGACATGGTCGCGTTGGCTCGGAACGTGATAGCTTTCTTCAGAAATGAATCCTGTGGCAAATGTGTGCCGTGCCGTACTGGGACACATCAGTTTGTCCGCATGGTCGATAAAGTCCTCGAAGGTGGAGGCGATGAGTCCTTGCTGGCGCCGGCCAGCGACCTGGCAGAAACCATGGCCCAAACGTCCATATGTGGCTTAGGCCAGGCGGCACCATTGTCCGTCATGTCCGTGTTGAAGTACTTCCCGCAAGATGTCGCTGACCATATGGGAGAATAGTATATGGGCTCCGACCGAATGACTACCCTAACCATTGATGATCAGTCCGTCCGTGTTGCTTCCAGCTCTACAATCTGGGAAGCAGCTGCCGCGAACGGCATCGAAATCCCCACACTTTGCCACTCGCCCAAATTGCGTCCGGTGGCCGTCTGCCGCGTCTGCGCAGTGGAGGTGGAGGGGACGCGTACGATGGCAGCTGCATGCATCCGTCAGGTAGAGGAAGGCATGGTCGTTCGCACGGCCAATGACCGCGTGTTGGGGGCTCGTAAGACCCTCGTTGAGTTGCTCTTATCCGAACATCCGTCGCCGTGCGAGAAACATCAGCAGTCTGAAGATTGCGAACTGGAAGTTCTGGGCGAGGCACTGGGGGTTACCGGTCAGCGATTCAGCGACAGTCGGAATTCCCAGGCTACTGAAATGCCTTCCGTTACCTCGTCCCCCGTTATTGCCGTAGACCTAAACGCATGCATTCTCTGTGACCGGTGTGTCCGAGCCTGTGATGAAATACAGGTAAATCATGTAATAGGTCGGGCTGGCAAGGGGCACGGTGCTCACATCGCCTTTGACAATGATGTGCCCATGGGCGACTCCACCTGCGTATCATGCGGCGAATGTATGGCAGCGTGTCCCACCGGAGCCCTGTTTGACAAATCCCTGGATTCCGTGAACAGAGGCGGTCCGGTGGAGAAAGAAGTGGACTCGATCTGCCCATATTGTGGCGTGGGCTGTCCCGTCACATATCATGTGCGGTCCAACAAGATCGTGAATGTGACGGGCAGACCGGATGGCCATACAGAAGGCCGCCTATGTGTGAAAGGGCGCTACGGATATGATTATTCCCATCATCTTCAGCGCTTGACCAAACCATTGATACGAAAATCTGAGTCGTATCCCAAGGAAGCACTATCGGCCGACTTCAAGAGCTATAAGGAATTCCGGCGGTCACTCCGGTCTCCAGATTGGAACGATCGCATTAAAGATGTATTCCGCGAGGCTACCTGGGAAGAGGCGCTTGACCTGGCGTCCCGTCGTTTTGTGGAGATAAAGGCGGAGTCAGGACCAAACGCATTGGCCGGCTTTGGTTCCGCGAAAGTGACGAACGAGGAGGCCTATCTCTTTCAGAAACTGATCCGAACGGTGTTTGGAACCAACAATGTAGACCACTGCACGCGACTTTGCCATGCCTCGTCAGTGGCGGCACTGATGGAGACGATCGGTAGCGGCGCCGTATCCAATATCTTCCAGGAAGCACTGGATACTGATGTCATCTTTATCATTGGATCCAACACAAATGAGAATCATCCTGTGGCCGCGACATATTTCAAACAGGCAGCGGCTCAGGGCACGAAGTTGATCGTACTTGATCCAAGGCGGCCCGATATGGCTGACCTGGCAGACCATTATGTACGGTTCAAACCAGGTACTGATGTAGCTCTATTGAATGGATTCATGCATGTAATACTGCGTGATGGCCTGCCTGATGAGGTATTTGTCCGGGATCGCACGGAGAACTTTGAAGCACTCCGATCCGTGGTAAAAGAATACGATCCGGAGACGACGTCGAGAATAACAGGTGTTCCAACGGAGCAGATTGAGCAGGTCGCCCATTTGTACGGATCCGCTCAAAATGCTATGGTGTTCTGGGGCATGGGCATCAGCCAGCATACCACGGGTACTGACAATGCACGCTCGCTCATATCACTCTGTCTGCTCACCGGCCACATTGGACGCCCAGGAAACGGGCTTCATCCGCTCCGTGGACAGAACAATGTCCAGGGTGCATCCGATGTGGGACTGGTACCAATGATGTTACCTGGATATCAAGCCGTAGAGGATACGGAGATTCGGCAGAAATTCGAAGCGGCATG
>JABIQT010000743.1 GCA_018667995.1 Candidatus Latescibacterota bacterium | reverse complement strand
TTTCGTAACGTATATATGGCATCAGTGTTACTTCATTGAAACTCGTACGCGCCAGCACGTCGTAACCTGTTTGCGCATAGAATCCCTGCATCACATCTCCAACAGACTGGTTGCCGGTGAGTCCAAGTTTTTGATTCAATTCCAGTGCTTCCCCAATATGTCCACGGACTCCAAGAATACTGAACCACAGGCCCCGGTGCCGAAGATCCATATGTCCCTCAAATATTGCTGTGGGTATATCGAGATCCTTGGTGCCCAGCGTAAGATCCTGCCCTGAGTAGCCTGCATATGCTGAGCCACCAATGACGAGACCTGCTCGAGGTGTAACGTCTATGCGACCTGTCCAGCCAAAATGGTTCGCTTGCGCTTTAGAACCTTTCTGTCGTCCCCCTCGCAATCCACTGGCCGAAAACTTGGAGCCTCTCATACCGTTTACAAGATAGGTACGGTACGAGACTGCCCCTACTTCACCGAAAATCCCGATACCGTTTTCCCTCCAAGTTGATGGAATGATGACCCGTTCGATGTCGGGCCGGCCAACCCCCATATATACGGTGGGCTCATGCAATTCATTCACCAGACCCATGGGCATCAGCAAGAGCCCAAATCTGAGGTTGAATTCCGGTCTTCTCAGATATTCCACGTGCACAAATTCGGCCGAGACAGAGCCCGCGACTCCCGTGGAGGCATGTTCAAACTCAAACTCAGAGTTCAGCAACCAATTGTCGTTGTACTTATAACCGACATAGATAATGGCTCTGAGCATGTCAAACTGGTCAACCTTCCCAGAGATTGTACCGTTCTCTTTCTCGCCGGCATACCGGTTGTACACCATCTCACCGTATCCACCGATGGATACACCACGCGCCGTGCGATAGATCTTGGACGCCGCCGGGCCAAGTCCATATTGACCAGCATCCGCCGTAGCAGCTGCCTCGCCGAGATTCAGTCGTTCGATCTCCTGGGCAAGCACGTCGAGACGTCGACTGAGTTCTGAAAGACTGTCCGACACCGTCTGCTGTGCCTGAACTGGCAACCATAACATGCAGACGGTGAACAGCGCAAATCGTCCTATCCAGTACATTCGTATCCTCTTGGTTACTATCTTGACTCTGTGTCCCTTGCCAAGGTATACATCTATTCCACTAGATCTGGCGGTAAATATCCAACGATCAATCTGCTACTTCAGCTGCAGGTACTATCGGACCGCTTTAGCACGTCGCTGACCATCGGGAATGCTCAGTCCGTAAGCCCATCTTCGTGGGGTTCGAGCTGAACGAGAAGACATTCCCCGGCCTTGTCACAGACGGGGCAGGATGTCAAGTTGCAGAGCTTATCCTTCGACGCCCAATATCTCTCCAGGAACGCCTTCGCATGTTCGTCACCGCACATTAGAAACTGTAGAAACCAGAGCAAATGCTCTCCCGTTTCGGTGCTTATGAGATGCTCGATTTTACATGCGTCGATTTCTGCCTGCTCGGGGTTAATGTGTAATACGTCGCGAAAGAACGTGATCATTATATGCCGATGAGATTTGATACTGTGTGCCAGACGATCGCCGGGTTCGGACAGGCGGAGAAATCGGTTCTTATCCTCTACCAGAAAGCCTTTTTCTTTCAGAGACTTCAGCATGATGGACGCGCTACCGGGTGTGATACTCAACGATCGAGCCACATCCGAAACACGGGCATATCCAAGATCATCTATTAACTTGTTTATGGTCATGAGATAATGGGCGGCACTGTGCGTTATCTCGTTGTGCTCGAATTCCTTCCAGATTTCCATATTTATGCCTCCCGTGCGGATGTTACGATATCTTCCACGGTTCTTCATATATCGTAATCATGAACTGCTGACAGCTATTACTTGGCTACAACAATGAGAAATTTGTCTCGGGTACAGAAAGTTTGGGTAGCCAAACATTTATTTGCATAATAGAACTATGTTTGGCCCTGTCAACAAGAAAAGAGGATTTTTTTCGTTAAACATCAGGGGGAATCCGGATTTTCTTCCTGTGTCGGGACTTACCAATAGATCAGTGTGGACGCTAGACGGCCCGAATGGAGTGTTGATAAAGGTTGCGGCTTATACGGAAGATTTATAACTTATTCGGGCTCGTTCGGGCGCTAGAGGCTTCAGAGCCAGGGCGACGCTATAGAAGTCGAGATTCGTATTCTCTTCTCTTGTAATGCACGCACGCAAGGGTGTTTATGGCCTTGAAATCCGTTGGTGTTAATCTCAGTATTTTCGGGTGCACACTACTCATAGTGTGGGGTTGCCTGGAAGTAGCGTTTGCATTGGCTGCACCTCAAGTACCCATAAAAGAAGCGCTTTTGTATGCACCGCACCCAGTGCTGCGCTATGTGCCAAATCCCGGAGTTGATCGCCGGTACCGGACCACCGAGTTTGATACCCAGGTGGCCTTTAACTCCAAAGGATTTCGTGGGCCCGAATCAGTACCGGATTCTTCCTCCCGCGTTTTTCGTATTCTGTGTCTTGGTGATTCGTTCACACTCGGTGCAGAGGTGGCGCTTGAGGAGTCCTATCCTTATCTCCTGGAAGAGATGCTAAATCAGCGCTCTGAGAATCGCGCCGATTCCATCAGGTATAGCGTGTTAAACGGCGGCGTCGGAGGCTATGGAACATTTCAAGAACTGGTTTTTCTGGGTGAATTCGGCTTGGCGCAGAAGCCGGATCTTGTCCTGGTCCAATTCTATTCGAATGATGTAAAAGACAATCTGCGGTATCGTGCGTTCTGGAATTCCGTATTTCCCGACTCGTCCGTCTTTCCAGTACGGGATGATGTGGTGGCACCCGTGATTGGAAGTGTATCAGGCTCCGTCGAGGTTGCTCGCTCAGGGATCCGAACCGCATCCATCCTTCCGGATATTAAGGAAGTGTTGGAGAAAAACAGTCACGTTTACCACTTTTTCCGTGCGAGAATCAATATCCTTAAGTCGACACTGGGCGTTCGGAAGCTCACGGATTTCGACGATTTCATGGTAATGGTCCGTGAGCCCTCTCCAGATATAGAGGAAGGTTGGGACTTGACGCGCAGGTTGTACCTTCAAATGCGCGATATTTCACGTCAGAATCAGGCAAGTTTAGTTATTTCGGTGGTACCCAATAAGACACTCCTCGCTAGGGATGGCCGATTCGATGAATGGATAGCGGCGGAGGGACTCGACATGACGATTCCTCATTCCGTGATGACGAAGTTCGGCTCTGAGAGTCAGATTCCTGTGCTTGATCTGTTGCCGCCCCTGAGGGAAGCAGGTGCCCTCACGGATCTTCACTATGACTGGGATGGACACTGGAATGCATCCGGCCACCGAGCAGCAGCAATCGCGACGGCCTCATTCCTCGAACAGCAACAACTCATCCCTGACCGAGAAAATTGAGGTAACATACATGAGTCCATTGGATCCCTCAGCGGTGTCGTCGCCCGACCGCCTCACGGAAACGGGTATTTCCATAGAAGACGCACTTAAGCTCTATCGTTATATGCGACTGACCCGAGAAGTTGAGAAGCGCGCAATCAATCTGTATCGACAAGGCCGTTTACTGGGAGCGCTGTACACTGCCATCGGAAACGAAGCGGTTTCGGTGGGGAGCGCCATGACGCTAGAGGACGGGGATGTGGCTGCGCCTCTTCATAGAGGAATGGGCGTTCAGATGGTTCGAGGGACGAAGCCAGCGGAAGTGTACGCCACATATATGGCCCGGAGTGGCACTTCAGCCGGCGGTAAGGATGGCAGTCTTCATATTGGCAGTACGAGTCGTGGCGTGTTCTCTCTTATCAGCCATCTTGGTGCCATGTTGCCGCCTGCAGTGGGAGCTGCTCTGGCAAGTAAGATTACGGGCCGGAAAAGCGTGGCGATGGCCTATTTAGGTGACGGTGCTACGAGTATTGGTGATTTCCATGAATCCCTGAATTTTGCTGCCGTACGACTACTGCCGTTTATTCTCATCATCGAGAACAATCAGTTCGCATATTCTACACCCCACGAAGCACAGTTTTCATGTCAAAACCTGGTTGACCGTGCAAAAGGATACGGAATGCCGGGAGAGTTGGTTGACGGAACAGATGCGGTAGCCGTGTATCAGGTATGTCAGCGGGCCGTGGCGCGCGCCAGAGAAGGCAAGGGGCCGACGCTGATTGAAGCGGTGACCATGCGTCTTCGCGGACATTCAGAGGCGGATCAAGCGGACTATGTACCTCAGGAATTGATGGAAGCCTGGTCCGGAAAAGATCCCGTTGACGAATTCGAACGTCGCCTGGCAGAAGCCGGTTGGCTGCCTGAAGCCACCAAAGCCGAATATGAAGCATCCGTTGCTCGTGAGATCGATGCTGCCGTTGAAGACGCGGAAAACAGCCCTATGCCCTTGCCGGAGGAGACGCTTCGCGGAGTCTATGCGGACTGAGGCATAGACCCTGACCGCATATGAAGAATTGTCGCTTTCTTGATCACAATCTTGAGGAGGACAGTTGGTCGATTTCGAAGTACCGATGGTTCCCGTGTGGCATGTTGGAGATACCCGGGAGTTAGACGATTCAGAGCTTCAGAGGCTGCGCGAATCCGATGCGTATGAATCATACGACCAGACTTATATCATAGAGTCTGCAAGATGGAAGGTTGTTGGTGAAATCCACCACGCCAACGGTCATAGTGCGTATACACTGGAGTGTATAGCTGTCGGAGAATAAACCACAGCATCACAGACCTGCGATACTCTCTCAATGAACCAATCTCAGCTATCCCAGAACTTACAATCCTCCCATATACCGGATATCCTCATTAAAGATCACCTTGAGAGGATGAACGGATCCTATTTTGAAAAGTATAGTCCGGAAGTTGTGGCCGAGCATTTAGCCATGGTGCACCGCCTTGGACAGGATAACTTGGTAGAGTTAAGCGCGATTCCTGTCAAGGACGGAGAATGGCTGGTCACAATTATCGCCTTTGACTATATGGCTGAAGTATCTACCATCTCCGGCTTATTTGTAGCATATGGAATCAGCGTAATAGACGGTGACGTCAATACGTATGCCGCTCGTCCGGAAGTGTCGGCTCCGACCGTGTCGTCAAGACCACGCCGTCATGGATCCCGTGGTCGCCGTCGTCCGATACGGCCCGCACCCTCTGCAGATGTGACGTCTCCAGCACTCCTGAAGCTCCGTAAGATAGTTGATGTCTTTCGAGTCCGATCCACGAATGTCTCTGCACCGAATTGGTCCCAGCTCGAGCATGAACTCGAGGATGCCCTTGACTTAATTAGGCAGCAGAAGGGCCGCGAGGTGCGTAGCCGAATCAATCTGCTGGTAGTGGAATACCTTCGGAACATAACAGGCGCAAAGCCGACCATGCTGTACCCGGTACGCATCACTGTCGACAATGAGACGGATGTTGAAGCAACTCAACTGCTCATCGACGGGCAGGATACCCCGGCATTTCTCTACGCATTATCTACCGCCCTGGCCCTGCGTAATATAAACATAGTGTCGCTTCAAATCGATACCATGGGAGACGAGGTCCGAGACCTTGTAACCGTCACGGATCGCGTTGGTAGCAAGATCACAGATGCGCATAGGATTCACGAATTGCAGTTTGTAGTAGCGCTCATAAAACAGTTTACACACTTGCTCACACAGGCTCCGAATCCTGCACGAGCACTGGACCACTTCAATCAGATGATAGACCAGGTTCTGGCCAACGTGAAATCGGGCCGTGAGTTGGAGGAAATATTCCTGCAATTTGAAAAACAACGAGTAATCGGAGCAATGGCTAAGCTCTTCGGTACCACGGACTTTCTATGGGAAGATTTCCTGCGGATGCAGTACGATAATCTCTTCCCAATTCTCCAGGACATTGATGCTGTTGGCATTGCGAAGGACCGAGACCGAATGTCCACGGAGATACAGGCTCGTTTGGGAAAGGTGAGTACCTTTGAACGCAAGAAGTCCGTGTTGAATAAATATAAAGATCGCGAGATGTTCCGCATCGATATGCGCCAGATTCTGTCTAATGAGAAATCATTCCGAGATTTCTCCCAGGAGTTGACAGACCTCGCTGAGGTGATCATAACTGCGGCCTATCAGATAAGCGATGACAACCTGGCTACTCGTTACGGCCGACCTCTCATTGGCGATTCCGAGCCTTGTGGGTTTTGTATCTGTGCACTGGGAAAGTGCGGAGGGCGGGAACTGGGCTGGGCGTCGGACATAGAGATGCTATTCGTCTACTCCGAGCAAGGAATAACGGGCGGAGAGCATAGTATCCACAATTCAGAGTATTTCGAGAAATTGGTGCGGATGGTCAGTGACACCGTTGTGGCCCGCCAGAAGGGAATCTTCGAAATCGACCTTCGCCTACGTCCCTATGGTGACAAGGGGGCACTGGCGTGCTCCATCGACCATTTCCATGAATACTTCAATGAAAGAGGTGGGGCTTTGCCGTACGAACGCCAAGCCCTGATCAAACTGCGGGTGATAGCAGGTGATAGGCCACTTGGATTGAAGATTGAACAGGCTCGAGACGCATTTGTGTATAGCGCTGCCCCGCTTGATGTCACGACACTTTCGCGATTGAGAGATAGACAGAATGACGAACTGGTGAAGCCTGGTGCGGTGAACGTGAAGTACAGTTTTGGTGGTGTAATTGACATCGAATACTACGTGCAGTTTCTTCAGATCAATCATGGTGTCAGAGACACGTCATTACGTAGCCCGAACACGCTGTCTGCACTTGCGGCCTTGCGGGATGCAGGCCATGTGTCAACGACAGACTATCGGAACTTGTTAGAGGCATACATCTTTCTTAGAAGACTGATCAATGCGTTGAGAATTGTGAGAGGCAACGCAAAGGATCTCGTCTTGCCACCCAGGGACTCACAGGAATACAGATTCCTAGCCAGAAGATTGGAGTATGGTGGCAGTGATCCCTCGAGCCAACTCTCGCAGGATGTTAATAGGCACATGGAATCTGCGAATCAAGCACATCGTACTCGGTTCATTCATAAGATTTTTGAGTAGGTGATAGCTAACTTAAATAATCGACCTACCTGTAGCCCTCCAAGACACGACGCTCATCCTTGTTGTCCTCGATGGTGTCGTATATCACACTGGGAGACAGTAGTTTTTTGTACTCTCCGTACCTCGCTGGCCTCAGAGTTTCCTCTCCCGAGCGTCCCCTGTAAAATCTCCAACACCGATAGAGTTGTTGCTATTATGTGCCCAACGGAAGACCTTTGGTCGGCCTACGGTGGACTGTGATGACGTTAGTTACTCTGGCACAACGACATCTGACGCTGGTATGCCTCTGTGAGGCTGGGCCGAAAGGATTGGATCCCAAGGGAAAGGTGCCGCCTTCCACACACCCCGTGCTACAGAGGGGTGTGGAAGGCGATGCCGGACACCCGCCGATCGAAGGTTCATATGTCCTCATTAAACCTTCTTTCCGATAAGCTCACTAAAGGTGCCGACGATCTGGTGTCTCCTCTGCCCATGCCAAAGATCTTGCACAATACAGCGTCTCATTTTATATTAGAATACTATTTAGTATTTAATACGTAACAACTTACGCGAGAAACGATTGTTTTCCAGGGGCGCTTTCGCAGGCAATCTGCGCAGGTATCTGGGTAGCAAATGGGATCGTTTCTCCATCACCACGTGCGCGAGAAGGACAGGGGAATATCGCGTATGAGGGTGATCTGAAATCACACGCAACTGCTATCTCTGTCTTGGCGTTAAAGGATAGAGTACCTTAATGTTATGATGATTTCAGACCCTTGTTCTTCCAATTTCCCTGAAGTGTCAAAGCAATTTACAAGATTCGCAGTGCTCCTATTATGCTCATTCGACGTTTAATCTTCCTATTCAGTTTTCTTGTTTTCTGGACGGCTGTGCTCGCCGGTGTTCTGGTTGTGGGCTTGAGCACGACACGTGGTCTGGAATGGCTCCGGCAGGGCGTTGAATGGACCGGCAACAAGTATCTGAATGGAAATGTTTCTATTGGGCGGCTTGAGGGAAACCTCTGGCGTTCGATGCGAGTCTACGATCTCTCTATGACCTTGCCCGATTCGCTGGGAGGGTACGAAGTAGTGGGAGCCCGGGAAGGCGAACTGGTCTTGGATCCGTTCGGTTTGCTGGGCAGTGATCCCGTGGTGTCGTGCGTGACCGTGGACGGTCTTCGGGTATTCTATAATCAGGGAGTTGGTCCAAGAAGCTGGGATTCTATGGGCGTCCTGTTCGGTATGGATCACGAATCTTCGGGCGCGCCAGGTCCTCCGCGTAAGATCATGATACCTGATCTCCAGGTCAGGCGCGGGCAGTTCAGATATCTGGATACCAGGGATCCGAACAACGTCATTGAGATCGATGCCCGGGACATTTCTCTCGGCAGTCGATTGAAGAATACGGAACACATCGGTGGAACGATAGAGTCCGGTGCTGTAGCATTCTTGATCAATGGTTTGCAGGACTCGGTGTCACATGCGCATACGGAATTTAAGCGCAAGGGCGACCGGTTGCTGCTTTCAAATATGACCTTCCAGGCCGCCTCTGGACCGGAGCTCACCTTTGAGGTGAACGGAGAGCTTTCGTCGATTCAACGGCGGACGATTTCGCTTGATATCAATGGTGACGGAGATGTGGGGGCGATCGCCCGGCTGATAGGAATAGAAGGTTCGCTACAGGGCCCCTTTCATGTCACTGGAACCATGGAGAATTCCCTCGAAAAGCCTGCGATTTCAGCCTCGTTGGAATCACCTGGTATGCACACGGGAATTGGATACATCTCTTCGGCATCTCTTGGTCTAACATTTGAAGATGGCGTACTGAATTTCGAACACTACCAGGGCGATTCGGAGGCTGGTCGAATAGGCGGGGATGCCGTTCTGGACATGTCAGCTGGACTACATCGTTACAAATTGCATCTAGCCCCATCGACGCTAAACCTGGAAACACTTCCGACGATACTATTCGGTGAGGATTCGTCTCTGTCGGGCACTATGGTGGCAGCACTGGATATCTCCGGTTCGGGTTGGGACAGTCCTGAATTGGAGGGGCGTGTTGCTCTGAGCGGTGAACAATGGATGATCGCTGACCATGCTTTCAATGACTTTACCGCAAAGGCCAGCTATGATAATGGAAAAGTCATCCTGGGCGCAGAATCCTCAGTCGGAGCTTTATCCGCTCGTGGCAACCTAACTCTGAATGGCGCTGTGGACTTGAAGGCGGACCTGTTCATACCCGATGCAAGTAATCTCGGTAGCCTTCTTGGCGGAGAGGCACCGGAGGGCCTGGCCGAGTTCACCATGTTGGTTGACGGTGACGTAGGACGGCCCTCAGTTTGGTTCGACGGACAAATATCTGATCTCGGCTATGCGGGCCTCACGCTCGGAACGCTAATGGTAACCGGTGCCATAGACAGGGATAGAATTGGACGGTTAGATGCCTATCTGGATACAACCAAGATCCATCTGTCTTTGGAAGCTGATCTGGCGGGTGACCTGGGGATATCCGGTCGGATCGATATGGCAGATCTCACTCTTAGGGACTACGTAAATACACAGGACGACTTGGGACTTGACGCTCACCTTGATCTACAGGGCAGAATAGAAGGTAGCCTTAGGCATCCCGTCATCCGTGGGGAGGGTCTGCTGAGGGATTTTACCTTGCGAGGTGAGAATCTCGGCAATACCAGCGTAGCCCTTCGGCTTGAAGACAAGGATCTAAGTTTTACACTCGTTAAACCGGATTTTTCTGTGATATCAGACGGACTCATCACGCTGGATGATAGCTACCCATTTGACATCAGACTGGACGTGAAACGGGCGAATCTCTCCCCGCTTCTTGCCATATTGGCGGAACGAAAAATAGAGCGACACACGGGTCGCTTCACGGGGAAACTCCATGCCGTTGGTTTTGCCGAGTATCCTGATCTTTCTACGATCACAGTTGCGTTGGATTCTCTCATCATGGCAATGGATGATCAGGAGATTTACTTCGCTTCGCCCGCGACATTGAAGTTGGATCGCCAACTTGTCACCATCGACCGGCTGGAGCTGATAGGAGATCTCGGCCATGTCATGCTCAACGGTGTTGCAAGTCTCGAGCCGGAGGGATTACTCGATGTTGAGGCTCTATTCGAGGGTGTTCAAATTGATTTTCTTTCACCGTTTCTTCTGCCACGTGGAAACGTAACAGGCACCGCGGATGGGTTTTTCTCGCTGACAGGTTCACCAGAGTCTCCCTTACTGAATGGCCTGTTCTCCACCGCCGATATGCAGTACAGCAATGAAGGACAAGTAAATCAACTCGGTACAGTTTCACTTTCGATGAACTACGACGAGCAGGAATTTCGAGTCCCGGCGCTATCGCTAAGTACGCCCCTTGGCTCGGCTAGCGCCAGTATTGCATATCCAATTGATCTGAGCTGGGGCGGGACTGAAATAGATACGGGTGATCGAGAATTCACAGCCTCCCTTGATATGGACCACCTCTCCGTCGCCCCACTCCGCAACTTTTTCCCCTCCATTCCTATGGATCTCGATGGTACGATCAACGGTCATGTGACAGTTAACGGTCCCGTCGCTCGGCCAGAGGACCTGGCTGGCACAATTTCACTGGATTCCCTTCGGCTATTTGGTCTTCAGAATGAACTCGTGAACGAGGATTCCCTGATGGTACGATTCAATTCGGCATATGCGGACCTGGATCCGGCCCGAATATCGCTCCGTCGTTTGAACCAAACATCTGTAGGGCTAGGGACCTTGGACGCGGGGGGGCGTATCGCATTTCAAACAAAAGCCGGAGCGGCAGAGGAATCGGATTTTTTAGTAGAGACGCAAGATTTCTCTTTGGAAGCGCTCCAGGCGTTGATGGGGCAGGACCTGGCTGTGTCCGGATCCCTAAACAGCAATCTTGAGATATCAGGAACGGGAGCCGCAAAAAGTTGGGATGCAAGCATAAAACTTGTAGGGCTCAAATTCAACGAGGCGGCAGTGGATAGTATCGATAGTCGAGTTGTCTACGAATATGGCGACCTCATTATCCATGATTTTCAGACCTGGTTCAAAGACAGAACATTGGTCGCATATGGTACGATACCGTTCGATCCCGACCGGGCCGATGGTACAGCAGATATGGACAATATGGCTATCACCGTGGAGGGTGAGGATCTCGATTTGTCCTTCCTATCGGGCATCTTGTATGATATCGAGCAGATCAAGGGAAGAGCCGATGTACAGCTTACCGTGGGGGGGACGCCATTTGCACCTCGGTCTGTGGGGGAGATCCTCATTGAAGACGCTTCGATAAAGGGAAGGGATTTTAGCCCACCCCTTCGTGCTTCGAGACTCGAGTTTAGGGTCGATGGTGATGAATTTTCGTTACAGCCGGTGGAGTTGGAAGCGGGTAAGGGCAGCATTTACGCTTTCAGTCGTATGGTTTTGGAGAATTTCGGGCTCAGTAGTTACGAGGTCCATGCCACTTTGAACAAGGCGAATATCGAACGTATCGGTTCGTCAAAACTTGTTGCCGACGGATCCCTGTCGTTGACAGGTGATCGAAGGGGTGGGCAGCTTAGTGGCACCTCGTTGTCTGCCACAGGAATTATCACTCATCCCCTGAATCTTGGCGAGATCATCCTTGGTACGGGAGATGTGGTCAGACCACAAGCCGCGCCTGATCCGCTACTTGAGAATATAGTGCTGGACGTCGAGATCGATATTCCTCGGCTGCGCATCAGAAATGCACTGGCGGATCTCGAAATAGAAGGCGGCATAGCGTTTAGTGGTACGGCGCAGAATCCTGTCATTACCGGGAACGCCGCTACACTTGACAATGGCACTATAGAGTATCTTGATACAAAGTTCGAGGTGGAGACAGGGCGTATCGAGTTTCTCAACAGGACTCCACTCGAGAGCTTCACTTCGTTGATTGACTATCCACTGGAGCAGACCAATCCCGAAGTCACCATGCGGGCCCAGGCAAGCCGGGTAAGAGATATCTATGGTGGTGAGTACGACGTTGCGCTAAACCTGTCTGGCAGAGCCCTACAGCCGAATTTGGAATTAGTTGCCACACCGACCGAGGAGGGCCGCGTCGAATTCCGCAATCAGAACGCTCTGTTTGGACCGCAGGTCGTTTCTTTGCTGACCTTCGGCCTACCAGGGATGAAGGCCGATACAGAGACCTTCACAGGTATTGGAAATCGGGCTCTGTTGATGGCTACAGGAAGTCAGGCGGAGAAACTGCTTAGGCTTGATGAGGTCCGAATCGAAGGCGATGTCTTGAACAACAATACCGAGGCGGGTTCAGCACCACAGATTACTGTAAGTAAATGGGTGAATCGGCGCACCCGTGTTACCTATACTCGACTGTTTGACTCGTCAGAATATCAGCTTCGCGTGGGCTATCAGTTGTCAAATTTCCTGTTCATAGAGACCTTCACCGATCAGATAGGTGAGCGTCCTCAGAACGGCATGGACTTGAAGCTCAAGTTTCGATTTCGCTAATCTTCGTCCGACCCATATGAATACGCTAAATAGTGATAACACTCCCTTCCAAAACCTGTGAAAAGATTTTCCTGAGGCTCGGGCTTTCTGTTCTCCTCATTTTCACCTTCTTCCGCGCCGCTGATGCACAGACCGGTCCGACTGTCGGCAGCATTGTTGTAGAGGGAAATGAGCAGATTGGAACCGACCGAATCCTGGGTCTCATGCTGACGAAATCGGGTGGCCTGTTCAGGAAGAACAAACTGAACGCGGCGACACTACGTGGCGATCGTGACGCCATTGAGAATTTCTACATTAACAGTGGTTTTTGGCAGGCACGTGTTCGTCCGTTCCAGGAAAATCGGCCCGATGGAAAGGTGGCAATTAGAATAGTTATCGTCGAAGGCCCCCGATACACGGTCAGCCAGATCAATATAATAGGGAGCAAATACATCCCTGAGGCGCGGGTCAAACGAGCGCTACTTACTCGGATCGGTCAGCCATTTTTTAGGCTGTTTGTAGCGGCAGACCGTCGGGCGATCCAGAACCTGGCGGATCAGAACGCTCTTCTGGATGCCCGAATCGACGCGGAAAACGTCTTTGATGATATCCGACATACCGTAACAGTGAATTTCTTTATATCGGAAGGCGAACCCATCAGGGTTGGTGAGGTACAAATTCGCGGCCTGCGGAAAACACGGCCGGAAGTGGTAAGGAGGGAACTGGCGATTCGCCCGGGTCAGATGTACGACAATGCAAGATTGGTCAGAAGTCAGACGCAGTTATTCCAGACAGGCCTGTTCCGAAGTGTTCGGCTGGAGCCTCTTCGCAGTGATACTGATTCGACCACGCGAGATCTCCTTGTAAGCGTGATCGAGTTGCCAAGCTGGGAAGTCAGTTTTGGTGGGGGCTATGCCTCCCTTGAGCTGCTGCGGGGAAGTGTCGATGTAACGCAGAAAAATTGGCTTGGGAGAGGCATTACGGTTGGAGCGAATGGCCAAGCCAGCAAGTTACTATGGCAGGTCGCAGCTGGAATAACGCAACCCTATATTTTGCGCACAAGAAATAGCGCTACCTTGAGGGGATTTTTTGAACGCCAGGTAAGAGTCGGCAGCCACAAGAGCCGGGAAATCGGCACATCAATAACTCTAGGGCGCGGTCTTCTGAGGAAATTCCGATCACAGACCAGCTACTCTATAAAGCAGATTTCCATCAATGATGTGAGTGATTCCCTAAGGCAGGTGCTTCTAGCCGGATCTGTGGCAGACAGTCTGACGAGTAGGCGTGAAGGGGGGCTTACTCAGGTGGTGATATACGATACCCGTGACGATATTCTAAACACGACAACCGGATTCTATAGCCTGGTACAGGCGAATTTGGCAAGCCCCTTGCTGGGTAGTTCGTCGGCCAATCGAAATTCGCTATTCGCGATCAACGGCAGTGTCAGGAAATACCTTCCGATTCGTGGATTTCCCGATTTTGCCACGTCCATCTCACTGGGTTATGTACGTGCCCTGAATAACGGTCTGGTGCCCTTGGATAGAAGGCTGTTTCTGGGAGGTGACAAGTCGGTACGTGGATTTGGGATAGATCAAATCGGATTTCCGGACGGAGGAGCCTTTGCCTTCAGTTCACAGAACGAGATCCGACTTCAATTAAAGTACGTTGGACTGGCGGGGTTTGTCGATTTAGGTGGTGTGTCGAACACGGTCGCAGCACTATCATTCGCCGACATAAGGATCGGATACGGCGGAGGTCTGCGGGTGATGTCTCCCATAGGCTTGATTCGAGGGGATATTGGCTATCACAGAAACAGGAAGGGAGAAGTGAAGACGGATCTATACGATCGTACCTTCTTTCATCTGGGCCTGGGACAGGCATTTTGAGGTATCTTTGCGAGGAAATATGAAACCGCTTAGAATGATCGCAGTACTGATGCTGTTTCTTGCCACTATGGAAGTTGAGACACAACTTGCCCGTGGTCAGGAGTCATCAGAGTCGCTGGTCATACTCTACACCAGTGATACCAATGGTCAGCTGGAGGCATGTGACTGACCTGGGAATCCCTTCGGCGGTTTGCCGAAGCGTTCCACATATTTCAACGATGTCCGCATGGCACACCCCAATGTGTTGGCATTGGACGCCGGGGACATGATGGGTTGGAGTCCAGATACAGTCAAGCATCGTGCCCTCTTCAGAATGATGGAATACCTGGCATATGACGCGGTGGGCATCGGTGACAACGATCTGGTCGATGGCATTCCGTTTCTACGTAATGCGATGGATGAGTACGGCATTCCTGTCGTGTCGGCAAACCTTTCGGATACAGCCGCTGATACCCCACTCGGACCGGGGTATCGGGTTTTGAACCGAGGGGAAACCCGAATCGGGATTATTGGAGTCGGAGATCCGGCAGCATTTGCTTTGATGAAACCGAATCGAAAGAGTGCTGTTGGCATTGGGGCAACAATTGAGGCTTTGGACCGGTTGCTCCCTGATGTACGTGAGGTCAGCGATCTGATCGTGGTTCTTTCTCATGCCTCCCAGTCCCACAATCGAACCATTGCACGTCGCTTCCCGAGTATTGATGTGCTCGTGGGGAGTTTTAGCGGGCGACCCCTTTTCGAGCCTTTGCTAGAGAACGGTGTGTTGCTGGTACAGGCCGGAAATAACGGAGCCCGGGTTGGCCGCCTTGACCTCGAGTTGGACAACAACCATGAGATTGTCAGTTACAGAGGTTGGCTTGAGCCTCTGCTCGAGTCTATGGCCGACGATCAAATCGTACTATCCATGCTGGAAGACTACAGGAACGAACTGATAGACGGAGTTGTCGGGGCCCAAGACCAGAATCCGACCGGAAGCACTTATCGCGGGGCTCGGACGTGCAGGACCTGCCATGAGGATCAATTTGAGCAGTGGCAGACTACATCTCACGCACATGCACTGCAGACATTGATCAAAGCTGGGAATGAGAAAGAGCCCGAGTGTCTGTTTTGCCATACCACCGGCTACGGAAAGCCATCTGGGTACTTTGATTTTGCGACAACACCTGCGCTCGGTGATGTACAGTGCGAAGTATGTCATAGAGTTTCGGACCAACATGCAGAGATGAAAGATATACCAAATCCTCCCACCGCGATTACATGTATCGAATGCCACACCCCGGCTCAGAGCCCAGGCTTTCTATTCGAATCGGCTTTTGAATCGATTAAACACTGATCTTTCCTGGTTTTTCGCTACTGATGCCCGTCCGTTCAACGTATATTGCGCGACTGCACATCGCTATTCCAGCATACAGAAAAGACATAAGACCTCAGGACAAACATGTTCTCAAAACGCAAATACCAGGTGTTCACTCACTACTATCATACGGACAATCCCGATCGTTGGGAATCTGACCTATCGGAGCTTAAGAACAATGGCTTTGGATATCTGATTGTCTCTGAAGGCTTCGACCTCAAGAATATCCTGGCCACGGATGCCCAGAAGGATCTGTTGATCCGTTTTCTGGATGCGGCCCACGCTCATGAGGTCGCATGTGTGATCAATCCGGGCAATCCGCGTGAATTGTACATATTGCCGGATGCTCGCCGTTGGCGTCTCGACTATATTCGTCATGTGGCGGAAGCGCTAGGAGACCATCCTGCCGTTTACGCGCTCATGCTTGAGGATGGGCCATCGGGAGGCGCCAATGCCAGTTTTGAGCGATGGAAAACGGTAACGGCTGAATTGGAAGGACGGATTGAATCCGACAACCTCACGGGCGATGGATATCAGTACGCCGTAAAGAAGTGGCAGATGGAACAGTATGCAGACTATACACAAGAACTGGTCACTGTGATCAAGAAGGCTCGTTCGCGTTTGAAAACAACCATCTGCTTTCAGCTTGATGGACTGTTCCCTACTGAGAGTTTGGTACATTACCAGAATACGGCACAGCACCTTGATTTCGTCATGATAGATTCCGGTCCAAAATGGATAGGAGATGCAAAGCAAAGGCAGTCATTACCGAGCTTTGCAGCAAGCGTTGCAAGCGGCCTCGTGGACAAACCGATTTGGTTTCTGGTCGGATCGCACGTGGAGAACACGCGATACCGTCCGGAATTACGAGACCTACGGGACTGGACACGACAGGTTGCCCTTCAGGGGATCACGGGTATCGGATGGCGGGGATGGGATGGTGGCAGTTGGAAGGAACCATATCAGGTACGGGGCGCCCCCCTGGCAGAGACCAGGCCTGAGTATTGGAAGACCATGCTCGCACTCAGCCGCGATATCTCCGATACCGATCCTGTCGAAAAGAGCTTCGCTACACACGTCTGTCTCCTGACATATGATGGATTCATAAACCGATTGGCCATGGATGACATCTTTGTAGTAAATGAGACTTTACGTGCAGCGGGCATCGCGCCACTCTCGTACGTATCCGATACTCAACTACTTGCAAAGAAAGGACTTCAGAAGCGCAAGGTTCTATACATTTCGCCGTGCCCGGCGGTGTCCGGTCCCGTCATTGACCAGATGCGACTATTCATGGAATCTGGCGGGTGGATCATCGCTTCAGGTGACGACGGCGCTCTAGACGAACAGATGCTTCCCTCGGAGACGAGGAGCCAGATGTTTGGAATTGAAGATGAGGAACCCATGCTGCACGATGATAGGATCTTACTAGGAGTGAGCATTGGCCAACTCTCCGAAGGAGCAAGTCTTCCTAGCGCCTGGTTCCGGTCGCGTCTTACTACTCTTCGTGATGATGTACGAATCCTCGGAAGATGGGGTGACGGTAGCCCAGCCATTACCCTGACCGGTCATGGAAAGGGAGGCGTGCTTTACGTAGGAACAGATCTATACCGGTCCGCAGCGCAAGCTGATACCGATTGGACGCTGTTTCTCGAGGCAGGGTCGGATACAGACACACTCAAAGAACTCGCAGGTGGCGCATCATGAATGGATTACACGCCGCTGAGATTGAGATTATCAATCCGCAGATCACTAAGGGAGACATTCGTTTTGCCGTCTTCGATTTCGATGGTACCATATCGCTGATCCGAGAAGGCTGGCAAGACATAATGATCCCGATGATGGTCAACATCCTGGTCGCGACGGGAACGAAGGAACCTGAGGAGAAACTGACAGAAGTGGTGAAGGAATTCGTGAGTCGCTTGACAGGTAAACAGACTATATATCAGATGATGAGATTGGCGGAAGAGGTGGCGAAACGGGGTGGTCATCCCGAGGAACCACTGGCATACAAGCATCAATACCATGAGAGGCTTTGGGAGCGGATAGAGAGCCGCGTGATGGGGCTGAAAGACGGATCTGTCGATCCGAAAACGTACATGGTCCCCTATGCTGATCAAATGTTGAAGGCCTTGCAGTCTCGCAATGTGACCTTATTTCTGGCCAGCGGTACAGATCTGAATTACGTACAGGACGAAGTGGCCGCCCTTGGCCTGTCGCACTATTTTGATGGCGGAATTTACGGAGCCCTCGATAAGCATGAGGATTTCTCCAAGCAGATGTTACTGAATGAGATCATGACGACGCACGGCCTATCCGGTGCGGAACTACTTGTAGTAGGCGACGGCTACGTGGAAATCGAAGAGGGACGTAGAGTAGGAGGCATTTCCATCGGTGTAGCCTCCGATGAGGCGAGGCGGTCGGGAATTGATGCCTGGAAACGAACTCGTCTTATTGAAGCCGGGGCGGATATCATTATTCCGGAATTCCAAGCCTGGCGGCAGCTCACCGAGTATCTCTTTGACGTTTAGGGCCATCATTCCTCGTTACTAAGAACGAGACGCGTCAGAGAGTGTCGAGGTAGAACGTGATTCAAATGACCGTTCTCAAGAGAGACCATGTGTGCTTTGATCCGAACAAAGTCCGGGTTTTGCCAGGAATTAGATGCCATAAATGTTTCGCCCGTCAAGAACGAAAGACTCCCATCTGCCCCCGCGTCAAACCCATCGATAGCCAGCTCGAAATCCACATCCGATTCCAGAGACCTATTGGTCAGGAAAACCACGAGTGTCTTCGCATCCTGGCTGATCAGTGCCACCGCATCAATTGTATCTATCTGCTTAACTTTGGTGAGCCATTCGCCAGTACATGAGAATGAGGAGCATTGAACCGTGACTTGTACCGGCTGTATGCCCTCATGCGTGCTGTAAAGACGTAAGGCGCGCCAAACCGGATGCGGATAGACGATTCCCCTTTGCTTGACCAGACCAGCACTATGATTGATCAGTGCACTGTGTGTTATGAGTTCTACCAAACCGCCACTGCGAATCGATGCATTAACAATGCCAGAGTAGTACAGTGCCTCGCTCAAGTTGTCCACATTTGGGAGGCCTGATTTGAGTGTGAAGACACTGAGCTCTGTGATGGCCAATTTAGCTTCAATTCCGGCCTGCCTCATAGGTTCAGCGAGGGATTCAAGATGGTCTCCGTAGACGGAGGCATACCCGATGAACTCCCGATATACTGCCTCGGGATCTGCTTCCGCGGGTATGTGATTACCCTCCAATGTGTGTACAGATATTGAGGAAATAGCGGATCCCGCCCGGTCGACGAGAGCCTGATTCCATTCTGCGTCGTGGCCGTTCGCAATGATCTGAAGATCTGGATCCACAGCCAGCATGGCCGCCCTGAATGCCATATATCGCTGCGCGTAGGAATCGGCCGTAACATGTCCTATTTGCCAATCTCCGTACAGTTCATTCCCAATTTCCCATCGTTTGACATTGTAGGGCTGGACGCGCCCGTTTGCAGACCTCAGGGCTCCCATGGGAGTCTCGATTCCGCTATTGCAGTACGCCACCCAATCTGCCGCCTCCTGAGGTGTACCGCTCCCGGCATTTACGCAAATGAGTGGTTCACACTCCACAAGATTACAGAGCTGAAGCCACTCATCTGTGCCCACGTCGTTCCATTCGATGATAGGCCATGCAGGATTCGGTAGAATTGGACGCTGGTCTACCGGCCCAACTCCGTCACGCCAATGGTAGCCGGAGACGAAATTGCCGCCCGGAAATCGAAGCAATGGGAGCTGGACATCCGTCATCCATGTAATGACCTCTGGATCCCATCCGTAGCGATCGTCAGCTGGAATCAGAGAACACCGGTCCAGCCAAACGGTAACAGGGTGTTCAAGTTGTAGCTCCAGAATCACTGGGGTGCTTGTGGGTAAATCTCGTCCCGGGGCCCGTCTCAGTGTTCGCTGCACGGTGTGCCACCCGCCAGTACCGAGTGATGTATCACCCCAGGATAATTCATCGCCACGCAGAGTCAACAAGCGTGCTACTATACGGGTAGTCTTGCTGGCTCGCCCACGTATGGTGAGCCGATATCCGCGCTGCCGGTGTAATGGAAGGTAGACCAGCGTCCTAAGGCCTGCACCGGCAGCCATGGTAGTTATCTGTTGTGCTGGTCCTCTAATGCCACGGTCCAGCGTTGCCCGTATATCGCCTTTGGGCATCCAGAATGGTGCCAGCCCGGGATGCGGCACGGAATCCTTGTCTGCCATGTCGTGCTCATCGGCGAGGGATATCAGTTGCTGGCGGATGTGGTCAGGATTGGGCCACGTTTCGATGGAAGCAAACCAGGGATTCTCAATCGTTTCAGCCCAGGCACCGCCATAGACGTTCCGTCCGAGGTGCTCGGTGAATTTACCGAAGAGCCCGCGTGATATTTGAGGGCCGACGTGCTGATCTGCAATTATAGTCGCCGAAGCAGACTGCGAGGGCTCTGACGAATGCTGTTCATTCATGAATGCTTTGTACTCCCAGACTGATAACTTTCAACGCACACCTAGGCAAACGCGCAAGAGGTTGGGGTGCTCCTCAAAATCCTTTGTTCCCGCTCCGTATCCGATTTGATATAGAACCATACGCGGCATAACCCCGTATCCGGTAGCCGTTTCCTTTACAATGGCGGCTCCGGTTGGTGTAACCAATTCCCCACGTGTCTCGGTTTGGTAAACAGGCACGCCGCGTAATAACTCCAGTGCGCCAGGTGCGGGTACCGGCAACCTGCCGTGAGCGCAACGGATAAATCCACTACCAAGTGGCAGCGCAGAGAAGTAAACTTTGTCTATTTCCATCAGACGTAATGCGATACAGCTCCCCACTATGTCAACTACCGCATCCAACCCGCTGACTTCGTGGAGATGGACCTCTTCCTTGGGTACACCGTGCATACGCGCTTCGGCGGATGCAAGCTGTTCGAATATATCACAGGATCTCCTACGAATACTCGCGTCCAGAGAGCTCGCATTGATAATATCGGTCAAATCACTGAGATGACGAGTATCTCCTTGCTCATGGTTGTGCGGGTGATGTGCCTCATGGTGGTCCGGCATACCAACAGCACCTATGTCGTCGCCAGGCTTTTCGACATAATCATGCCCATCCTGAGACTGTACGATGACGTCAATCTTGGTCCCGACAATTTCATGCTTGCGAACGGTGCGCCTCTCAAGCCGAAATCCTGATACCGGAAGCTTGGAAAGTTCATTTCTTAGCTGATCAAAGTCGAGTCCTGCGTCCACTAGGGCTCCGAGAATCATATCGCCGCTGATGCCGGAGAAGCAATCGAAATACGCTATGCGCATGGTGTGGATACTCGTTTTTCAACAGAGCCCTGGTGGGAATGGACATCTGCCCCGTAGGTGGATAATTAATACATCGTGATCACGACAGAGTATGGCCGGATAATCCGCAGTGCAGGGGCCTTAGAGAAGAAATCGTTCGATGATGCAGGCCACTCCCTCATCATCATTGGTAGGCGCTACGAAATCTGCCGCTCTCTGAATATCGCTTGGCGCATTTTTCATTGCTACACCGAGACCTGCAAATTCTATCATATCCAGGTCGTTGTAGTTGTCACCTATCGCTATCATCTCCGAGGAGTCGATGCCGTACATTTGTCCCAGAAACGCCAGGGCCTGGCTCTTGGAGACTTCACGTGGTACAGCCTCAAGAAACCAATAATCGCTGACGAGAGTGCTCTGCGAAAGAATGGTACCTACATCTGGCCATGTGACGGACAGATGTGTCTGCAGCCGTTCCATCTCTTCTCCTGATCCCGCGACCCCTACCTGTGCGGGGTCCTTGGTGACAGCTATGTCCAGATCAGGTACCTCAAGTGCCCTTGCTTTGCTACCTTCGATGTAACGCCTGCGCCATTCGTTCGGGCTTCGTTCGGCCTCAAACAGAAATTGCCGACTTTCAGGCACGGGATCATAAACCAGAGGGTCATGGCCCTCGGCTTTGAAGAATGTAATGAGCTCTCGGGCTGGTTCCAACGGCAGATTAATGGCCCGTAAGACTGGGCCGTTGAGATGTCTCAGGATTAGGGCACCACTGTGAAAAACGAGCCCTGTGTTTCCGTGGACGCCGCCCGCTATCTCTGCACCTGAGTTCAGGCTGCGACCAGTGCACAGATAGACATATACTCCGTTCTCAATGGCGCTGTTTATGGCGTGATCAGTCCTTTGCGTCACGACTCGATCACTCGTGAGCAGCGTTCCGTCAATATCGATAGCTATGAGCCGATAATTCAGGTCAGATCTCCCCGAGAACAAATCGTTCGATGGCATGCGCGACTCCGTCGTCATTGTTTGACGCGGTAACGTAGTCAGCCTTTTGCTTGGTTTCCGGTGTCGCATTGGCCATAGCAACGCCCATGCCCGCCTGCGTCATCATGTCCAGATCATTCAGATTATCTCCAAGAGCAAGTGTCTCTGATATGGGGATACCCATTATCGAGGCCAGTGTCCGGAGGCCGCTGCCCTTGGATACTCCGTGCGGCGTGAGCGTAACATGGCAATAGGCCCTGTCTATGGGGCTCACTTCGAGCGTTACGGTCGTCCCGGTTAAGCGGGCATTGAAGATGGGTTCAAGATCCTTTATGCGCGCCACCAGGTCTGTCACAGCGACCATCGCGGGATTAGCTTGTATGGATCTCGCAACGTCGGGTACCAGATGTGCCCTTCCTTCGTTCTTAGCCACGTACTCTGAAAAGGCCTCATTGGAGGAATCGATGGTATCATAGTAAAAGTGTTGGCTTTCCGGCAAGGGCGCATAGACAATGGGATTGCAGTCTAGCCTACGAAGCTCAGTTACAGCCTCGTGTGCGATCCGATGCTTAAGATTGCGAACGTAAAGAAACCTACCTCGTCGTCTGTCAGAAATCAGTGCTCCGCCGTTGAGAATCAGAGGGGCGTTAAGTTCCGGTATCAGATGTCTGATACGGTCCGAAGTCAAGATGCCGCGGCCCGTACAGAGGGTGACATATACGCCTGCGGACATGGCGTCCGAGATTGCTGCCCGTGTGCGAGGTGTGACCTGCTTTTCATCGTTGAGCAGTGTACCGTCTATGTCTATTGCAATCAGTTTATACGACAATGCTACTCCTGTGATTTGCCCTGTTTAGATAACCCGTCCCAATCCATGAACGGATCGGCAGACGAAGGTGGCGGGTGAAAGCCCGCGGGGTTTATAATACCCTTCGTGGACGGCATGCAGTAGTTCCTGAGTTG
>JABIQT010000649.1 GCA_018667995.1 Candidatus Latescibacterota bacterium | reverse complement strand
GGGCCATTCGACTTCGTTCCTCCATCTGCCGCCATGATTCATCTTGCCGGCGGCTGTCTTTCTACCATCTCCGCCACCCATGACGAAAATGTGCACGGAAGCCTCTGGAGTCCCTTGATCTCCTGTCCCCTTCAGCCAACCATCGAAGAAACGCAGTTGCTGCTCAAAGTACGCATCTACGCCCCAGGTACTCTCGGTGCCGAAATCTACATCGCCCTGATAGGACGCGTCCGAACGCATTCCCACGTGAGTCCATGGGCCCATAATCAGACGCTGCGGTGTGGTATTCTTCTTCCGCATTGCGGCATAATACCCGGTCATGGCAGGTGAGAAGGGATCAAACCATCCTCCAGAGAACGTACCTGGGACGTCTGCGTGGGCGTCGAAGTGCCGCTCAAAGTCGTTGGCTATCTGTTCCCAGAATTCGTCAAGTCGACCCCTTGTGTAGTAATCTATTAGTATCTCTTCGAGATTGGGCACAACGGCCAGGGGAGTCTCACCGGCCACAAAGGGCGTCTTCCTCAGCCACATCCTCAGGTCCCGAAGTCCGTTCCATATCACCCGCTGTGCGGCCGAGTTGCCGCGAATCTCCTGAGCGTCCTGGGCATGGAGAAAGAGTGCCCAGAACATATGCAGAGCCATGGCTCCGCCTTCACGGGCCTGGTGCAGATAGCTGTTCGTCGGAGTCACATCCGGCCATATGGCCGTCAGGTGAGGCGGATTCTCGAGAGCGGCTCGCACCTGGACCACAGCCGCAAAGGAGCTGCCGACCATCCCTATCCTGCCATCGGACCAGGACTGTTCGGCAATCCACTCTATCGTATCATATCCATCGATGCCATCGTCCGCATTCACCACATGATGGTACTGCCCGGTTCCCTCGGACTCGCCTCGTCCGCGCAGATCCTGAAGCACGACCACGAATCCGTGCGGCACAAAGAAGTCCGCTATCTCAACGTATCGCGTGCTGTCTTTGACATAGGGAGTCCTGCACAGCAGCACGGGCATCGGCGCACGGAGCGCATCTCCAGCATCCATTGGACGATAGATGTCCGTCGCCAGACCTGTACCGTCGCGCATAGGAACCATGGTATTCTTGAAGATTACCATGGAATGATCGATCTGTGATTCTGGCAATTGGATCGGCCTTTCAAACCTGAAGAGGTTCGCGGGCAAACACAGCGTCATAGCATTCAAGAGCGGCTCCGCCGATACGCTCTGCCATCTGCCGAAAGGTCTGACGTTGCGAGTCCCACACATTGTCCCTTTCGACCTGCTCTAACATATCACACAGATGCAGGCGCATCAGATCTTGAAACTCCGGATCGTTCAACTGCATTGTATCACCACTCAGGCGGTCGGTGATGGGATACTTATCCCGAACGAGCGCCACCTGGCAATAGAAAGTGTCTCGTTTCATGGCACTATTGACATAGGCAAGCCATTCCGCACGATCGCCGATGAATTCACGCATGGCGTCTCTCTGCTCCAGCGGAAGCGTGAAATCCTGGAACCCCTCGGTACCATAAATAGAATGAAACATGGCCGCGCGGCACATCTCGTCATCTTCTCCCCACGATTTCATCAACTGGTAGACACCGATGGCATGGGCCAGGTAGGTCTTTCCGGTATGTTGTACTTTATCAGCACCGAGTGCGATGATACGATCTGTCATGGTCTTCATGGGTAGCTTCATGATAATCTCCGGTGTGCTTGAACATGTAATACAGATGCATGGCAAGGCGCGTTGCGTTTCGTATTGGGGTCAATGCGGATTATAACCAGATAAGCGCATAGATGACATACTTTTTAACACGCAACCTATCATACACAGGTTGGACCGAGCAGGACTCGTCGGGGAGATTCCCTGCACAGCGACGGCTCTCGTCGTAGGAACCTCCGGATCATATGGATGAGAATCGTCAGAATCCCATGCCGTGCGCACACACAGGCGGAATGTAATTACCAGTAGGTAGCATACTCCCAGCTCGCTAGGAGCCAGTTTTCTCGTCTAACGATGCGTGACAGCAACGGATTCGTTGCGCCGACCGTAAGAATCCATTTATTTGTACCCACAACAATAGAATATCTGTATCCAATCCTACGATCTGCCAGGTAAATCCTGACCGGCCCCGTTGCCCAAAACGAGAACGAAGACAGAATGACGGGATCCTTGTTTTCCTCACCTAGGTAATACACCGTAGGAAGCGGCGATTTGTCTATAGAACATATACCAACTCATCCAGGACGTGGGTCACACCACGTTCCCTGGCGCTCTTCAAAACTAGTCAGCATGGAGAAGAAATGAGCAAGCCAAGAATCGGCTTTGTCGGCACAGGATTTATGGGGCAGTGTGCCCACCTTCAAAATTACGTGCAGCTTGATTCCTGTGATGTGATTGCACTCGCGGAAGTACGTCCCGAACTAGGACGTCTCGTGGCTGCGAGGTACGGTGTTCCAAGTGTGTATACAAGCCATATCGAGATGATCAAGAATGAGAATCTGGACGGCATAGTTGCCGCACAACCATTCTGGCACCATGGTGTCCTGCTGCCTGACCTCTTTACGGCAGGTATCCCTGTTTTCACGGAAAAGCCGCTCTCCTGTTCTGTAGAGGCGGGCGAGGGCATTCTCAATGCGCTCGATGCCAGCAGCGCGAGTCACTATCTCGGATATCACAAGCGAAGTGATCCGGCCAGCCTCCTGGCACGTGACGAAACAGAACGCCTGAAGGCAAGCGGCGAATTGGGTGCGCTACGATATATCCGTATTCTGATGCCGGCCGGAGATTTCATCGCCAATGGTGACAATCCACTCATTCGCACGGACGAAGTGCCGCCAGATAGCGAGCGTGATCCCCTGCCTCTCGATATGGACGAGCACACCCAGGGCCAGTACAGCAGTTTCGTGAACTACTATATCCATCAGGTCAATCTGATGCGATTTCTCCTTGGGGAAGCCTATCAGGTTGACTATGCCGATCCCAACGGCGTTCTGTTGGCCATCCAGAGTGAATCGGGTATAACAGGTTCTATCGAGATGTCACCCTACCACACTACCATTGACTGGCAGGAGGAGGCGTTGATCGCTTTCGAGAAGGGGTACATTAAACTGGAACTGCCAGCACCACTTGCCAGTAACCGACCGGGAAAAGTCACCTTTCTCAGGGACGGAGACGGAGATTCCCGACCGGAAACCACAACGCCTCATCTTCCGTGGATCCACGCCATGCGACAGCAAGCCACTCACTTTGTAGCTGCGTTGCAGGGCGCCGAAACTCCGCTCAGCCAGGCGGCAGAAGCCCTGGAGGATCTGCGTGTAGCGCGGGATTACATCCGACTGCTGTGTCAAAGACAAGGCAGATCCTGACCATTCTGCCGCCTGGCATTTCGGGATGAGAATACACATGTATCTGCACGCCAGACCCGGAAGCAACCTGGAAAACGGTAGGCTACCGTTTCCTCGTCGATGCGCTCACACATAACAGTAGTTTTGTCGGCCCGCCCTGGAAAGAATCGGCAGCCAAATGCGGACGCGAAAGGTACCATGTACATCATATCTGAGCAGGGCAGCGAACGTGCTACGAGCGACAACGGAAAAATCATTACCTTCCAGGGACGCACGCACGTGACCTGGCAAGATGTCACACGCGAAGGATACTTCAATCGCGTAAATACATTCGACCATGCGACCTCGGAGTGGAAAGATCCTGTCACACTGAACGTGGGCGTTGATAATCACGCCCGTTCAGTCCTCGCCGTGGATCCCGATGGGATTCTGCATGCTATTCTGGGTGGTCACGCCACAGAAGTCCAGTGGTGCCACACGTTAAGCCCTAACGAAACATCATCGTGGACAGACCCTGTACCAGTGGGCGTTGGTACCTATCCGGCACTCTTCGGGGGGCCCGATGGGACCCTTTACCTCGCCATGCGAGGACAGGGACCGGAGCGGCACGATCGCGGCCTGGACCTCTATCACCGCCCCCCCGGCGGATCATGGTCATCACCCCTTCGTCTGGTCACGCTGGCGGAGGAATACGGTCAGGCCTATGCCGGTTTCAATACGCAAATGGACGTGTCCCCAGGCGGAGCCCTGCACGCAACCGTGGATTTTTACGAAGGCGAAGATGAAGCTGGCAGGGGCCTTCACCAGGCGAGCTGCTATGTTCATAGTCCCGATGGCGGAATTACCTGGAAAAGAGCGAACGGAACTGGCGTAACGCTCCCGGCCCGCCCCGAAGACCTCGACATTCTCGCCCGAACCACCCGTTCGCGACACGAGCTACTGCCCCCCGCAGAGATCTATGGCGTTGGCATGGTCGTGGATTCTATGGAGCATCCATTCGCGTTCTACATGGATCACGGCGTAGGGCCAGGCCATTGTGTTATGGTCACGCCTGGGAAGGACGGACAACTCATTGGAACCCCTATCAGTCACTACTGGGAGCACGCATACCCCGACATGCGGGCGACGGAGTGCCGGACGACCATTCGCGAAGATGACTCGATCTGCCTGCTCGTTACCCTCACACCCTTTGATGACGAATGGCACGATGGCAAACCGACACGATTCATGAGCATGCGTGAGCGCAGGGATATACGGATGGTCTGGCTGCTCTCCGAGGATCGCGGTGCTTCTTTCCACGTTCAGCCATTTCTCGAACCCGGCCGCAGCTACAATGTGCCCAGCCTGGAACGAACCCGGGGAGCCAACGTGGTTCCAGCAGACAGATTGCCGGCCGTAGTCTATTTTGACGGAAGTCGGGCCTACCCGGGCGGAGGAGACTACTATGATGAGACCGTTACGGTCGCCGAGATGCTGGCTTCGGGAGGATTTAGGACCAACAACGTCATCCTTGACGGGCTAACCCCTTCGAATCCGTATGGTGACGAGGCGACCTGGTTTCGTGCCGTCCCGCAACGACTTCACGACCATCCATCCATGGCCTGGGTACCCGAAGACTCTGAACTGCCATCTGTGCTCCTTCTCGGTGACTCCATATCCATGTCCTACACCCTCGGCGTTCGAAATCTCCTCAGAGGCACCGCCCAGGTGTTCCGGGCGCCGGACAATTGCCGATCCACAAGACAAACCGTAGAGTGCCTGGAGCTCTGGCTGGCAAATCAGGATTGGACAGTGATCCATATCAATTGTGGCATCCACGACATAACATTGATGAACGACGAACTTGTGGCCGATGCCACAGGCAGATGTCAGATACCCGCAGACCACTACCGTGCAAACCTGACACGAATCTTCGGTCGCCTCGATGAAACCAAAGCACAGATAATCTGGGCGACCACCACACCCGTCGGGGATCATGTGCCCATCCGGAAGAATACGGATATTGACGCGTACAACGTCATTGCCGACGAACTAATATCCGGACGAAAAGTGCAGGTGGACGACTTGCACACCGCCGTGAAGAGCCACGAAACGTCTCTCTGGTCGGATGGCGTACACTTCACGGAAGAAGGGGCAGAGCTGCTAGCCCGACAGGCTGCAGAAGCAGTGAGGCTGGCCTTGCCCTAGGCTTGCCGTCCCAGTAGTAATCGCTTGACACCCAGAGCTACCCGTCTAAATTGAAAACATTCCCCCGAAAATCCATCCAAGATCTTGTACCAGTCTCTCAGATGCGGGTTATCTGTCTGGCCGGTTAATGGGTCCTTGGTCCGCTCATGCCCCTGACACGCTCTCGGGAGGCGTCAGCGGTATTGGCCTTCTCTGATCGGAGGCAGCATGAGACACTTTGTGCTTGCACTGCTCGTCACGATATCCATGACATCGATATCCTTCGCAGGTGACAAGGAGGACGTAGCCGCTGCATCGGATGCTCTATCGACAGCATGGAGTGGAACAGATGTCGATGTCATCGCCAGGCACTACGCTCC
>JABIQT010000476.1 GCA_018667995.1 Candidatus Latescibacterota bacterium | reverse complement strand
TATGCACGGCTTCTAAAGGCTCTCGCCCACCCCACGCGACTTCGCATTGTAGAGATTCTTCAACGTGAACCGATCTGTGTGAAAAATATTGGTGATTGTATGGATGTCCAGCAGGCGAATCTGTCGCAGCATCTTTCTGTCCTTCGCAATTGTGGAATTGTTTCCACGTGTCGCGAGGGAAATAGGGTCTGTTACTCAATCAGAGATCAGCGCGTGGTCTCCGTACTCGAAGCGCTTAGATCTGAGCATGTTGATTCCGCGGGGATAACCTCGTAACTATAGAACCGAAGGTTCACAGCTGAAAGGGGTTCCGAAATGGGACAGACGCAGGCAGTAACCGACAGTGAATTCGAAGCCGAGGTATTGAACAGCGACAAGCCAGTGCTGGTAGATTTCTGGGCAGAATGGTGCGGTCCCTGCAAAGCCATCGCACCTACACTGGATGAGCTAGCAGCCGATTACGGTGACCGTTTGAAGGTCGTCAAAGTCGACATTGACGAGAACCAGGAAATGGCCCAGCAGTTCGGAATTCGTAGCATCCCACAATTGCTGGTTTTCAAAGATGGCAATGAGGTCGATCGTATGGTAGGCGTAGTACCTAAGAAACAGTTGTCGGAGAAGATCGACACACATCTCTCCTGATCCACAAAACGCCGTATCGTCACAAAGCCGGGGACCAGCAGGAGAGATCTCCGGCTTTGTGATTTTCAAGAGGGAAATTCTGTATGCTCGGTATGTTAAAACGCCTGCGCCAGGGCCTGACAAAAACGCGCGAGAACTTTGTCAAGCGCATCGACCAAGCCATCCGTAGATATGACCGCATTGATGAAGATCTCCTCGAAGAACTCGAAGAAATCCTCATTCAGACGGACGTAGGTGTTGAAACCACAATGAAGATAATAGACCGGTTGAGGGAACGCACTGTTGAGGAACGGACGAAGAAACCCGAGGAAATCCAGGCATTGCTGCGCGACGAGATGGCGGCTATCTTGGGGGGGCATTCGCCCCCGAGCACCGATGTGGAGCTGACCACCGGTCCTCATGTCATTATGGTTGTGGGCGTCAACGGAGTGGGCAAAACTACTACGATTGGCAAAATGGCGGCGCGATACAAGCAAGAGGGAAAAACCGTTCTTCTTGCCGCCGGTGACACGTTTCGAGCTGCCGCCATTGAGCAGCTGGAAATCTGGGCCCATCGGGCTGATGTCGACATCGTGAAGCACCAACAGGACGCCGATCCTGCCGCAGTTGCATACGACGCGCTACAGGCTGCCATCGCTCGCAATGTCGACATTCTGATTATCGACACGGCGGGACGACTGCACACAAAAGCGAATTTGATGGAAGAACTGAAGAAAATCAAAAGGACATTGGGTAAACTGGCCGACGGAGTTCCTCACGAAACACTAATTGTCCTGGACGGGACGACCGGCCAGAATGCCCAGACACAGGCTAAGATATTTCACGAGGCCATGGGTGGTATCTCTGGAATTGTGCTAACAAAACTTGACGGCACGGCCAAAGGGGGTATCGTACTCTCGATAACGGATTCACTCTCGGTGCCGGTGAAGATGATCGGCGTCGGGGAAGGCATCGACGATCTTCAAGATTTCGATGCAAAATCATTTGTCGATGCACTTTTTGAATAGCGCAAAATAGTAACAGAGGAGAGTCCATGGCGCACCTTGCTGTCAACGGCGGCCCTGCCGTACGAGCGCACCCGTTTCCATCCTGGCCCGTATTCACCGACGAAGATGCCGATGCTGTTCGCAATGTAGTATTGGGCGGCAAGTGGGGCAGCACGGCCGAAGGGTGTGTGCAAACGTTCGAGCGACAGTTCGCAGACTATCAGGACGCCAGACACGGTATCTGCGTAACAAACGGCACAACGGCCCTTGTTCTGGCACTTCAAGCCATAGATATACGTCCCGGCGATGAGGTAATCGTTCCAGCATACACATTCATTGCAACGGCCAACGCAGTACTGATGTGCAATGCGGTGCCCGTGTTCGTCGACATCGATCCCGACACCTATAATCTTGATCCGGCCCTGATTGAAAAATCCATTAACAATAGAACGCGTGCTATAATGCCTGTACATTTTGCAGGACTGCCAGCCGACCTGGACAGAATTTCATCGATTGCCATCAAGCACAACCTATCTGTCATCGAAGATTCTGCCCAGGCACACGGAGCCCGATGGAAAAACAGTGGCGTCGGAGCACAGGGCAATTTAGGGACTTTCAGCTTTCAGTCTTCGAAAAATCTGAATGCTGGCGAAGGCGGGATAGTCTTGACGAATGATGATGAGCTCGCGGCAACTACGCGGTCTCTGGTCAACTGCGGACGCGCACAAGACGGGCTCGGATACAGTCACTACCGGCTGGCCGGAAACCACAGGCTCTCTGAGCTGCAGGGCGCACTATTGCAGTCCCAGTTCAAGCGCCTCGAGGCACAGACGAAGCTTCGAAGCGAGAACGCCGAGTATCTGTCGACGCAACTTAGCAGAATAGACGGAATCGACCCCACTATAGTACCAGCCGCTGCGACGCGCCATGCCCGACACCTCTATGTCTTTCGCTACAAATCGGACTCCTTCGGCGGCTCTTCAAAGTCACACTTCGTGGAGGCACTCAAAGCGGAGGGCATTCCAGCCAGCCCTGGGTACAGCATACCCCTGTACAGACAACCGGTCTTCACTGATCATCGATTTGGAGCCTATGGCAGCGCCGAAGCATCAGAGATAGACTATGGCGCTCTAAATCTGGTCGAGACGGAACGCGCTTGCCAGGATGAGGCAATATGGTTTGGGCAAAGTGTGCTGCTGGGGACCAAAGAAGATATGGACGATATTATACTGGCCATAGCAAAAATCAGGGAAAGACGCAGCGAACTATCATCTTGATAGGGCTGGCATGCGAATACCATCAATTCTTAAAGACAGTCTCACCATGCATATGTTCGCGATACCACGATAGGGCCTCCCGAATACCCTCCTCGTAAGGCGTGGTTACCTCCCATTTTAATAATCCTCGAGCCTTTTCCACTGAAAACCTGAATCGATGCCCAAAGTACTTGGCGTCGAGTGTCGACAGAAGTGGACGCTTGATTGCACCGCTGCGGCAGAGCGCTTGGGATACCCATGCAAGGCTCAGCATCAGATGGTATGGAAGAGGAACCGGTAGAAAACGGATTCCCAGGTAGTCCCCAATCTGCTGGCAGAATTCCTTGAGCGTGATACGGGACCGGGCATCCAGAATCAGGAAATCGTCATTGTCTGCCTCTGTCGATGACATGGCGAGGACAAGGGCATCCACAAGGTCTTCGATGTAGACGAAATACACCTCAAAACCACCGCGACACCAGAAACCCATAATGCCATCCTGCAACTGGCGGGCGAGGCTTGGCAGAAAAGCTCTATCGCCAGGCCCGTAAATCCATCCTGGATAGAGAATTGTCGAGATCAAACCCTTTTTCTGATACGCCCGGACCACCTCAGTGCCCTCAATCTTGGTATCCGGATATGCCTCGCCCCAGGGTCGATGCGGTGTGGCCTCGGTAATGACCTCGTGAGCAGTAGGTATTCCAAAGACATCGCAAGTACTCACGTAAACAAGTTTCCTGATTCCAGTTCGTAGCGCTGCCTCGCAGACATTTTCCGTCGCCGTCACATTTGCCCGCTGGAACACGGCATCGTCTGCAATAGAGTTCGTCAATCCGGCAATGTGATAGACCTCATTAACGCCTTCAAATGCCGGCAACAGGGGCTCAATCGAACCTCCTATGTCGCCTTTGTAGAACTCTACGAGATCCCATTCACTGCAGGTTTCCCGCAACATCTCTTGTTGTTTACCGCTATCAGATCGTGATATGACACGAACGTGGTTCCCGGACTTGGCAAGGCGTTGCACCAGAGCATTCCCGACGAAGCCGGTTCCGCCGGTAACGAGGATGGGAGCTTTTGAGACTGAGAGCATGTTGGTTCCACCGCGGGGGACATTCCTCAGTAATCGAGCGAGACTTGAAAGAGTACTCGGTGATCCCAGAAGATCGCACCGGGAACCTGATTGATGAAATCGACGGGACGAATACGCGTGGCCGAATACCTCATCTCGATAAACTGTCGTCTTCTGAATTCGAGGCGCCCATGGAGTCCGGTACTCATAGTACGCTCCATCTCGCCCCCAAGAAAATCTTTATCGCGAGCGAGATCCTCAACACCGTAGATGTCTCCATCACCGATATTATCGATCCACGTATTTGAATGGCGCGTCATCTGGCTATGCACGGAGAGTAACCAATCCCGCCGGGGCCGATGCCTCAGTTCTATAAAGATGTTGTCTGAGTTAGGCTGAAGATACGTTCCCAGATGCCGAAGTTGATATTGATATACGTTTCTTGGTCTTCGCTGCGTATAGACGTACGGTTCCATACGCGTGTACTCAATTCTGAGGTCCGTATTGTCCAGTCCATAGGGATCAACGGCCCGTAAACCAGCCAATGCTATCCAGCGCGCCGATCGGTCCTTGAATGGTTTTATGGCCCTGGCGAATTCGGTTATCCACCAGTCCGATATATGCAATTGCGTGTATAATTTCAAATTAGGTCGTGCGCGATAGAGGGCGTCAAAAGCGATGTTGCGCTTGTCGTCGCCAGCAAGGTTCTGATCCGCCACATAGTATGTCGTTACAGGCAGGATGTAGAGTGGCTCCAACCCACGTTCGCCGTATACAATGGTCTCCTGGGCGGCAAACCGAACGTTATCTCCAAATTGAAAGTCCAGCCTATGACCCGCCCAATACTTTCTTTGCGGTATATCGAGCGGGTGCCCAGGTATATGATCAAGTCCATCGTTGACCATAAACCCGTGGAAATATGTGTATTTCAGGCCCCAAAGGTTGGCTATGAACTTGTACATGGGGAACGGAGGTACCTGATTCGAAACAATAGTCGATGTCCGAAGAGCCGGCCCCCAATGCATATTCCCTTTGCCGAAGAAAAAGCGAAACCACCGAAAGCGAAAAACCATAGATCCGCGGATCAGGCTATGATGCCGGTTCCGGTCGTCAATAGAATAGAGCAGTCCCCGCGGACGATCTACGGTGATGTCTACAGGACCAACCCCCGAGACATTTCGATACTGGAGATCGCCCGAGAACGCCACGACACCATCGAACCTGGAGCGGCCACGCAGCGACAATATGGTTTCGTTGCGGGCTTGGTCCACCGGGCCTGCTATCAACTCCGTACGGTGGCGCACCCTACCATCAAGGTAGAGACGGTTGAGCGGATTTCCAATGGTCACCAGGTGTGATTCGACTTCCCTTTCTGGTACATTCGTCTCACCGAGCTCGTCGACGAATTCTCCAGTCAACTCATCCAAAAGGTCTCTCTCCAGATCGGTAAGTCTCGACCTGTTCGCGTTCACCTGCCGAATGATATCTGTTACTTCTCTGCGTGTGAGCGGTTTAGAGTCATATCCTACAAGTTTGAACAGGCCCCTCGTGTCGAATCGATCCATGAGGTCGTAGGCCCAGTGTCCCAGCGGCAAATGCACTGTCTGCGCCCGAACAGGGCCAACGCCCAACCACACCGAAACGCACAGGCCAATCACCAGCAGCTTGATACATTGGCACCGTGGGTAGGTCTTCCAAGATCGCCTGATCATCTATACGGACTCCTCTACAACCGGATTCTGATCGTTTCCAATCGATGTCAGATAGGACTTCAATCCAGCGGCACGATCCCCCACCATCCAAACTGTCACGGCCCCTCCGAGAATGAGGTACACATAGTAGGAGAAGAAACGCCAGAGTATCAAGAATGGACCAAGAAGCGACGCCGCGGTGTATCTGCCAAAGAACCATAGAAAAGCGGCCTCGGTGATGCCATTAGCACCCGGTATTGGCATCGAGTCCAGCCCATACCTCTTGGCCAGTATCCAAAGAACACAGGCCGTGACGGGTACATCGAGGTGGAGGGCATATGCGAGAATCACAGGAATACAGGTACGAACAGACTGATTAAGAATGGCCAGGACACCGCAGACCAGGAAGCGTTTGCCACCCAGAGTGACCATATGTCGAAGATCGTGTCGTAGTCGCCCCCAGAACTGTATGAATCTCTGCGCATACCTGCCGGGCAGCGAATCCGTGCCTATCATTTTTCCGAAAAGCGCTGCAAGATACTGCCCCGTGGTTCCCTGTCTGAACTTGGAGTTACTCCGAAAATAAACATAACAAGCAGCACATCCGATCAGAGATACTCCGCCCATGTAAACGAGATATCGTCCGGCACCTTCAAAACTATCGTACGATAGTAAGAGAAGCACCACAGACAGGACGACCAAGGCCAAATGATCCGTGAGGCGCTCCCCGATGATGGTAGCAGTCGCCTCTTCAATAGTCATTTTGGAGCGAACGAGCTGGTACCCGCGAACAGGCCCCCCTCCTATGCTTGCGGGCGTAACTGCATTCGCGAAATCACCGGCCAGGTTGATCTGAATTGCTCGCCAGAAGCCGATCTGCTTCTGCCAAATTGTGGTCATCACCTGCAAACGTATGCCCCGTAGACAGATTTCAATTCCCAACGCAAGGGGTGCTAGCAACAGCACCTCCAGGGAGGCAGAGCGCAGTTGGACCAGAGATGCCTCAACATCTGATCCAAATATCAGAATGCTGAGGGCGAGGCTGACGATCAACGAGATAATAAAGATGTTATGTCGGTAGATACGTTCCATTAGACGACCATGCGCCTCTCATCCGAGGTTAAATCGTGCAGACCTTCCGGTACATCCATCCCCGCATTCGAGTATTGAAGCACATCTCTGTAGCAGGCAAGCTCGTTCCGAAACGTACCCTCCCACGTAAATCGTGATACGTGGCTACGCCCGAGGCGCCCACGCTCTTTCAACCGGCCCTCGGAGGCGAGTGTGCTTACAGCCGAAACGAAATCTTCCGTATTCCCGTATGGTACTGTAATACCGCACCCAGAATCCTCGATCAATTCTGCCGCGCCCCCCTCATCCGATCCGACAAGAGCCAGTCCCGAGGCCATGGCCTCTGCCGCCGACAGGCCGAATGTCTCAAAGGCACTGAGAGCTACGGCAATATCAGAGGACGCATACCACCGCGCAAGATCGTCGGCCGATTCGAGATACCCCAGATAACGCACATGTTCATATCGCCTGGCCATTTCCTGTACCCGCCCGAGACCGGGGCCGATCCCCGCAAATACCAGAGCCGGTGCATGGGGCAATTTCTCGCACAAGAGAGGGTAGGCCTGTATGACTGTGCTCAGCCCTTTTTCGTCGGAGAGGCGATGAGGAAAGAAGATGGAGATGCGATCATCCGCCCCGGCATTGACCGTACCTACGATATCGGGATCTCTACGGACGCGGTCAAACCGATCGATATCGACGCCAAGAGGTGTATAGTAGCACGTGCGAAGACCATGGCGGCGCATGTTCGTACCGACTCGCTTGCTTGCAACGAACATAGCGTCGAACGAAGCAAACGTTCGACGCATCCACCACCACCCTAATCCTTCAGCCGATTCTCTGATCCGGGGAGGAAATTTTCGCGCGGGCCGTCCCAGATGCGTTCTTGGAAAGTCGTCGTGCCAGAATCCGACCAATGCAGGCCGCGGCTTCGTTCTACGAATCACGCTACGGATCAGCCATGGAAGGAACAAAGGCGATCCGACTTCGATAATATCGGGAGTATGCTGATTCACAACCCGACGCAGAGCATTTCTGTTGAGAACATATCGGTATCCGTCCGTGCCAGGCTCTTTGATCGATCGGACATGCTCGATGCACACGCCCTGGCCAAGCACTTCTTGATATGTACTGGTGTCCGGCATGACGAAGACGTGCTTGACCTCAGCCCTATCGCAGAAATACTTAAGTTTCTCAAGGTGGTACCGCCTGACACCCCCACCCGTAGGACTCCAGAAATTGTTACAGTCAAGAACGGTTAGCCCAGACATTGTGCCTATCCGTTTCAAGTACTATGGAGGATATCCCGACCGGGTTTCAGCGATGCGACCTTAGCCAGTATATCAGTGGGCGACCTGTCGGGACGAATCTGAATCTGGGCCTGGTCCATGCCGTCGGCCGATATCGGTACCTCTATCAGTGACTTTAGCTGCTGAGCAAAACCTTTCGGGTTCCTGAAGACGTTACCCACACTGTGTTTCTGGCAGTATTTTACCGTAATTACCTCCTGCGGCATTATCCCACCAATACCATTAAACAGGATCGGGCATCCGGATTGAATCGCTTCGCTGGTCGTTCCAGTCCCGGGTCTGGCAACAACAGCATTCGAGCACTGCATCAATTTTGCCATTTCAGTAGTATAGCCGATGGCCCGGATCGGCAGATCAGGGTGTTCGCTGGAAAACTGCTCAATTCTCTGCCTGGTTGTGGCACTCTTTCCACACAGGACAAGTACCTGAACCTGTAAACGATCGACCACAATCGCTCGAAGAAGTTTGATATGGTTATTGGCAGCATTCGCGCCGGTACCGATGAGGAGGATAAACTGATTGGGGTCAAAATCCCATTCCCGCCGGATCACCTCGGAGCGTTCATCGGGTGAGAGTCTTTCAGCGTAGAAGGGCGGGTACAATAGAAAGCCCCCACGCCAGATTCTCCGGGGATCCATTCCATGTCGTTCAGCTGCCCGACAGGTCTCCTCCACCGCGCCAATGAATAGATCGGCGGCGGGGTTCACCCACCAACGACTAAACCCGTAACTACCTTCCAGTTCCCCGCAATAGGTGATGCACGAAGGTGGGGTATCTGGACAGGCGGCCCTAGCGAGATCAAAGAAGCCATGGTTCAAATGATCGTGGGTACTAAGTACAACATCCGGTTGGAACTCATGCACGAGATCTTGAAAACGCCTGCCACCGGGGATCTTCCATGCCTTTGAGGTAACGCCGAGCCACTCAAGAGCTTGGTAGTAAATATACTGCAAATATGGCAGCGTGCGCTGGATATGATTGTAAATGGCGACGCCAAATCGAAATACAGGCGTTGTATCCTCCAGCGCTTGATGGACCTTCACTTCGAGGTCGATTTTCCGTCCGGCCTCAGAGGTGGTCCAAGCCTTGAAAGCATTGGCCCGCATGTCGTGTCCACCGCCAGAACTCGACGTCAAAATAAGAACTTTCAAAACAGCTGACCCGCCATCGTCATATTCGTATCATTGAAATTATCAGGAAGGACTTCGATACAGTTCCGCGACAGTACTCACGGTCGCCCGAATCTGTTCTTCTGTATGTCTGCAGGAGAGGAAGAAGCGTAACCGAGTCGCCTTCTCCTCAACACCAGGGTGAAGTATGGCCTGCACATTAATACCACGGTCAAATAGTGCTTCGGCCAGCCTCACGGTTTGAAGGGAGCTACCTATAATCACCGGAACTATTGGGGTATTTCCGCTGAGGCCGGTATTCAGACCTTCGGCCTTTGCGAGATCCAGAAACAGCCCAGAGCGTTTCCGGAGACGCTCAAGCCGTTCGGGTTCAGCAAGCATCAATTCTATGGCAGCAAGCGCCGCCGCCGCGTTGGGCGGAGAGATCCCGACACTGTAGACTGAACCGGGCACCGTGTATTTCAGGTATTCTATCAATGCACGCTCCCCAGCGATATATCCACCGCAGCTCGCAAAGGATTTACTCAACGTGCCCATCCAGATATCTACCTCTTTGGGATCGATTCCAAAGTGTTGCCCAATGCCCTTTCCTTGCACGCCAATCACTCCCATAGAGTGTGCTTCATCAACCATCAGAAAGGTCTTGAATCGTCGTTTGATCTCTATGAGACGAGCCAGATCGGGAATGTCACCATCCATTCCGTAGACACCTTCGGTGACAATCAGAACCCGCTCATAATCCATACGCTCTTTCCCGAGGATCTTCTCCATTGCATTGTAGTCATTGTGTGGCAGCATGATACGCCGGGCACCTGACAATATGCAGCCTTGGAGAATACTATTATGGATGAGCGCATCGTGAATAATCAGATCCTTCGGTCCGAACAAGTGGCCGATCGTAGTCACGTTAGTACCAAACCCGCCAACGAATACGTGGCAGTCGTCAACCCCGCAAAGATCCGCGAGAGCCGCCTCCAATTCACGATGAAGTGGTTTTTCGCCAGCCATGATTCTGCTAGCGGACACCGAAGTTCCATATCTCTCAATGGCGTCCATAGCCGCCTTGTTCACGGTGGGATCACCAGACATGCCCAGGTAGTTGTACCCGGCATAATTCACCAGATGTCTACCTTCAATTACAGTATCTTCATTAGCAACCTGTTCATGAACATTGAAGAACGGATTCCGTATATGAAGTTTATCCGCAATCTGTTGTTTCTGCTTGATGGCTTTGTATTCGGGGTATTCGTCGAAGCGATAGTACCTGGGAGGAACATTCGGATCTGTATCCGACTTCTTGGAGAAGCCAAGTTTTTTTGCCAGAGCCGCTTTTACAGATTTGCGCTTGTCACTGTCCGATTGAGGTCCTACGAGATTGGCCACTGTGATTACCCGTTTACACTGGCTGGCATCATACTTGTCAGCAGTGCTTCCACATCATCGGGCGTTTGTGGGTCGCCGTCAGAGTCGTTTTCGGGCTCCACGAGCACGAGCTTGTCATGCAAGCTCCTTGAAAGTTGAATCACCGAGACACCCCGCATTAGCTCCATCGGAGATATCTCCACACCTAGCACCGTTCGGATAACGGTCAAGAGTTCAAATCCTGTCAGTGAGTCCATGCCCATGTCCATGAGCGACTGATGCAAGTCGACTTTAGCGACCGGCAATCGTAACACTCGGGCGACCTGTTTTGCAACGAGGTTCTGCAAGATCAGCATCCTGTCGGGTTCTTCAAGCCGGCTCAGCGTGGCTAACAACTGAGTAACACGATCATCCGCAAATCCACTGTGCGCAGCTGAGATCAAATGTCTGAAACGGGGTGACTTACTGAGCGAGGATTGAACCTCCGCCATTCGCGCCCAATCCAGGTCAACGATTCCGATCTGAACGGGATTTCGCGCGAGTACACGATTCAGCCCTTCCAGAGCTTGTGCAGGTGTGAATCCACGAACCCCGATGCGCTCTAAAAACTCCAGGACAGCGGGATCCCTGGCGGCCATTCCTACTTCCTTTAACGCACCCCAGTTGACACTGATTGCGGGAAGATCCATGCTCCTACGATAATGGGCCAAGCCGTCCAGAAATGCATTGGCGGCAGCATAATTTCCTTGCCCCGCATTACCGATGAGTGCAGACACCGATGAATACAGGATGAAATAATCCAGATCCAAATGTTTTGTCGCTTGATGGAGATTCCAAGCACCAGCCACCTTGGGAGCCATCACGCGTTCAAAGTCATCCGCGTTTAGCGTGGTCAAGGTGCCATCCGAGAGCACACCAGCTCCATGAATTACGCCCCTCAAGGGGGGCATAGTTCGGGATATCTCAGCGACAATCTCGGAAACTTGTTCAGTATCGGCTACATCCAGCTTTGAGACGTGTACATCGTTTCCGGCCGATTGCATGGTTGCGACTGCGGATCGTGCATCCTCAGTTCCAGCGCCGGTTCTACCCGCCAGCACAAGGTGGCGGGCGCCCTGATCAATTAGCCACTGTGCTGTCGATAGTCCAAAGCCACCCAGGCCACCGGTCACCAGATACGTGCCGTCGGATTTAATATTGATCCCCGACTCTTCAAGAGGAGCCGCGGCGACGACCGGCTCGTCCATCGATACGATTACTTTGCCAATGTGTTTGGCCTGGCCCATATAACGGAAGGCATCCGCGACCTCGTTGGCAGGAAAAGTGGTGGTCGGCAGAGGTTTAAACTCTCCGCTCACCCAATTGTCGTATACCGACTCGAGGAGGCCTACGGCCAAGTCCCGTCTCTCTATGACAATACGATCCAGATCGACAGCTGCAAACGTTAGATTCCTGTTAAAGGCTCGCATTGGGAGGCCGTTATTGTCGTCAATATCACGCTTTCCGATCTCTATGAACCTGCCATATGGCGCCAACACCTCGAAGCTTTTCACCAGGGCTTCGCCAAAGAGCGAATTGAGAACAACATCCACCCCTTGCCCATCCGTTACGGCCAGAATCTCATCGGCAAAATCCAGAGATCTTGAATCCATCACGTGAGGGACACCCATGGACTTCAGATAATCTCGCTTGCTGGGTGAACCCGCGGTCGCGAATATTTCGGCCCCCACAGACTGGGCGTAGTGCACGGCAGCAAGCCCCACGCCCCCTGTACCAGCGTGAATGAGAACACGCTCCCCGCTCTGCAGCCTGGCCACATTATTCAGACTATAGAAAGCAGTAAGATAGGGCACGATGATCGGCGCCTCATCCATGGTCATATTAGCGGGCTTCTTGACAATGAAAGCGTCATTCACCGACAATGTTACGAAGGAGCGGAAGCATCCGACGCCAGCAGCTACAACCACTTCGTCTCCGATCCTAAAGTTGTCCACATCAGGGCCAACACTACAAACTGTGCCTGAACATTCCATACCCAGAGTATCACCGAAGAAAGTCCCCTTCAGAATGGTCTCCGAAATCAGGCCCATCACTTTCATCACGTCCTTGAAATTTAGTGCCACCGCGTGGACACGAATCTCGACTTCTCCAGATCCAGGTGGTTGGCGCCTCACCTCACGGAACTCCAAACTATCTATGACGCCAGCCTGACCAATCTCTAGCTCAACAGGCGTCACCGCCGGCGGTGTTGCATGCCCGTTTCCGGACGCTTTTCCGTTGGTTGTGGCTTGCGCAGCTTGATCCAGTGAAACTACCGGAACATCAGGCACACTTCCGTTGCTGGAAGGCCTCTCCTCTTCAACCTGTTGATCGAATCGAATTCGGGAAAATCGGTGAACAAATGGAAGGCCTCTGCGGAAGACTATTTCCTCTTCACCATGATTACCCACGAGTACCGCCATCCACTCATCTTCGTTGGGTGCCTGTCCGTCGATATCAACCAGACAGCAGCGTAACTCCGGATGTTCTGTCATAATAACCCGTCCGAGGCCCCACAAAACCGACGACATAACGTTGGTGTTCTGTTCCTGGTCGACACACAAGGCCGACCTTGTGACAATAGCCAAACTAAGGCTGACACCTCCGGCGGCCAGGCTTACAACTATATCTTTCAGTTCTATACAGCACTGGACCGAGTCGTGCCACTGCGAGGATTCACTCTCCAATGCACCGAGATACACACATCCTCGAAGGTTGTCAGGTCCTATCATCTCGGCAATTCTGCCGAAGTCCGCTGTGTTGTCCAAGCCAACATGGTAATGATCCGGGGCCACCTCAGCAAAGCGTTCGCCTCTTGATACCCGGATACTGGTCGCACCACCCGCAGTCAAAGCACGAGAGACTATATCGCTTGCGGAGGCATCTCCACCCACGATAAGCCAAGCCCCAGGTGTCACTCGTTCGATTCCAGCTCCGTCATCATCCGCCTCGCCGATGAGAGAGGCCAGGTCCGTCGCCTCCCACGTGAAGCCATACAGAGACTGCTCAATACGTTCCGTGAACATATTCCGAGCGGAGGGAAGCGCCTGATAGCTAAGACCTTTGATGAGCGCGCTCACTGTTCCGTTTTCATCGCAAAGGACAATGTCACCTGTAACAAAATCGGCTGTGTGAGAAGTAACTACGGCATGGGTCCAAACAGAGGTCTTTGGAGATCCGTAGAATTGTACCCTTTCGATACTCACCGGGAGATAGACATCGAGCATCTTACGCTTATCCAGAGGTGCAATAAGTGCCTGAAATGCCGTATCCAATAATGCAGGATGGAGCCTGTACACATCCTCAAAGCCCGTATTGTCTATTTCAACAAATGCTTCGTTCTCGCCCTTCCATATCTGCTTCGCACGCCTGAACTCCTGGCCGTACTCGTGGCCCCTGTTTTCCAATTCGCGATACTGCACCTCTGTATCTAAAGGTTCCAGGCAGCGCTCACGAATCGCGTCCAGGTCTATCACATCCGTTTTTTCACCTATCATGCCTTGAACTATGTTTCCGGTGGCGTGAACCGTCCAGCTGGCCCGATCTCCTTCGGGAGTGCCAGAAATCGAGAAAGAATGGTCATGCTCATCCACTTCAATCTGAAGTACATAGTTATTTTCCGCATCAAGGATCAACGCTCGATGAAATGTTACTTCTTCAAGGATAGTGTTTCGATCCCCCATTAACGCCCGGTCTAGCGCGAGTCCGATCTCTACATAGGCCGATCCGGGAAACACGGTCGCTCCATCTATGCAATGGTCTTTCAGATACGGGAAATACGGATCGTTTACCTCTGACTCCCAGACTTGTCCGGCAGTGCGCAGCCGGTTGCCTAGCATAGGATGATCCTGTCCTCCGAGTCTATCCGCTCTTGAGGCCTCGGACTCGAAGAAATATGACTCCCTATGCCAGGGATAGGACGGAAGC
>JABIQT010000579.1 GCA_018667995.1 Candidatus Latescibacterota bacterium | reverse complement strand
GACTTGAAAGTCCGATCGTCGCCGAACGCAACGAACGATTCATAATTCGCGGTTTTTCATCTATGAGGCTTTTGGGCGGCGGCCGGTTTCTCGACGTTTACCCTCAGAAACACGGACGATTCAGGCAGAGCGTGCTCGAGCATTTGGAAGCGATTACAGAGGCTGATCCAAAAACCCTTGTGGAACAGATTATGCGTGATGCCTACGGCGAGCAGCGAGTTCGTGCCGTAGCGGACCTATGCAGGGTTACCAACCTCACAAAGGTTGAGGTATCTGACATTGTTGAGCAATTTGTGGAGGCCGGTGATTTTTTGCGCTTCCCTAACGGTGCATTTATTCACCGGCAATGGTACGACAGATTACGTGATGAGATCTTGACCCACCTTGCAGATCTTCACCGTGAGCAACGCCTGAAAGAGACGGTGCCCAGGGACTCCATTCGGTCGCGCTTGACCTCGCCCGTTCCCGATATTGTTTATGACCTCTTGCTTAAGGATCTTGTGGCGGGCGGCGATATGGAACAGATCAACAATAGTATTCGATTGCCGGGACATGAGGTCGCTCTCAATCCGTCTGAACTACAAATACGAGCTTCTATAGAAGCAATGGCGATTAGTTCTCAGATTACTGTGCTTGGCATGAACGACATTCTGCATGTATCACCCGATGCCCGGCCGGAACAGGTGAAGGGAGTCGCGACTTTTCTGTTTGAGCAGGGGATTCTGGTGGAATTCACGGATCGCAATGTGATGCACCGTGATGCGCTGGATTCCGTAAGACTGAATCTTGTCAATTACCTGAAGAAACACGAGTCTGTCCGGGCTAAGGAATTTCGAGAGCATCTGGGAATTTCGCGTGCCCATGCTACCGCGCTGCTTGACTATTTCTGTGATGAAGGACTAACGAATCGGGAAGCTGGGACCCACAGACTGGCGAATCTCGAATCGTGATACAGCTTGTGTGTACTGCGTTATGCTGTGGGCGCAAATCTATGGGAGCGTCTGGGTAACTGGTGTTCCTCACGGACTTCAAATCCGATGGCGGGCCCTAAACAGGTCCGTGGTGGGTTCGATTCCCACACGCTCCCCCCAAATAGTTCTGGCGCCTATTAAGTACAAATGGTAAGAAGTGATGGTCTATATGCACATATAGATAGTTCGGCCCGGATTCCATTACTACCCATCCGACACATTCACGGGATATTCGCTAGCGTGGTCGGGCTTGCGAAGGAGGCCTATCCGTGACAGAATCACTGGAAATCGTGAGCACCATTGATTGACAGGAAATCAAATGTCCAGCAGTAAAGACCAGAACATTGAGTCTCCCAAGGGCATGCCCATCGAGGTCTTGGGTATGTATCTCTTCATCGCCAGTGAAGCGATTCTATTCTTAGCCCTCCTCTTCATCTTTTACTGGACGAAATCGAACAATCCAGGGATGTGGCCACCACCAGATCAACCAAGATTACCCCTGCTTATCACAGGAATCAATACGGTTATTCTTCTGGGTAGTGGTCTGACTATGTATATGGCCCGGCGAAGCGTGATGCGAGACAATACCAGTGCGCTCTCGCGGTGGTTGATGATAACCTGTCTACTTGGGGTTGTTTTCCTCACTGTACAGGGCTTCGAGTGGATCCGGCTAATCCGATTCGGTCTGAGCATCAACTCCAGCGTTTACGGTGCCATGTTTTACATTATCATCGGTTTGCACGCGATTCACGTCCTGGCTACGGCCCTGGCACTCCTCTACGTCTGGGTAAAATCCACTACGAATGCATACTCGGCCGGTAGCCATCGAGGTGTCCAGATGTGCTATATGTTCTGGCTGTTCGTAGTCCTGATATGGCCGGTACTATACGGTCTGGTGTATTTATCATAATCGAAGCGTAGTCCACGGGTTTGGGCAGGACGCGCCCGATAGTGTTCACCGGTAGCACCGAATCACCTTGAACAACGGTAGGAACGTGCTCTCATAGTAGACAAGTTCGATTTGGCTTGTCTGCGAGTATGGCTACTTTCTACCTGAATTCCCTCAGTCAATGAGACGTTTGGACTATTATACAGTCGCAAGTTCGCTGCAATCTCTATCTATCCCGGAGTGCACAATGATGCAACGCATCTGCAACGTCTTTAGCGTCATGATTCTGTTCATGCTCGCTATGGCGGCGTGCGGCGAGGACAAATCAAGCG
>JABIQT010000917.1 GCA_018667995.1 Candidatus Latescibacterota bacterium | reverse complement strand
GAGCGGATGGGGTCGAAGAAGCGCTGCACGTAGAACAGGAAGGCGATCATCACGCCGACTTCCAGCTCGGCACCCATGACCATCGCGCCACCGACCACCACGACTATCGCCATGGCGGAGCCGGTCAGCAGGTCCACCACCGGGATCAGCAGGTTCGTGAATTTCGATGCCAGCAAGTGCGTGGTGAGGTTCTTGTGTGCCTTTTCGTTGAACAGTTCGAAGTTTAGCGATTCACGCCGCAACTCCTGAATTGCGCGGATGCCGTGCACGTTTTCAGCCAAGGCACCGTTCACACTGCTGGATGCTTCCCGTGCCGCCATGAAGGCCTTGCGCGCCCAGGGCAGCCAAACGATGCGTACGATGAATAGGATAGGCACCACGCTGAGCGCGAACCCGCCCAGCACTGGATCAAGCCAGAGCATCACACCGACAATGCCGAACAGCAGCACGATATCGCCGATGACGAAGATGGAAGCTTCCAGGAACTCCTGCAGCGAGGCCACATCGCCCTGAAGCCGGCTCATCAGGCGGCCGACTTCGGTCTTGTCCATGAAGCCTAGGGAGACAACCTGCAGATGGGCGAACATCGCCTTGCGGAGATCGAATAGCAGGTTCTGTTATAAGTGATTCTGCCTGGGCCTCAGACACGGGGGTTTCGCCAAAAACTGGTTCAGGGACATTCTTGGGAACCGAGATGAACCTCATTATAACATGGTCTGTTACCCATTGTGGTCCCAGCACACCGACACCGATGAATAGTGCCATCGCCGTTAGGAAAACAACGCTGATTGCTATTTTCTCGAGTAGTTTCATCACTTATACCGATTCGTGCCTTTAATATGAATATCGCGTTCAGAATCTGCTGAAATCAAGAACTCAAACTCATCAGTCAATCCCGTAGATATGGTGGCCCTGGTGGGGAAACCAGAAATAGTCTACGCCCATAGCGATTACCACACCGGTCGCGACGCCGATAATCATACCCAGGAAGAAAGGCTGCCCTTTGCGGTACAACTCGCTTCCCCCGACCCACATCATCAAACTCTTTATAACCCACACTATGAACATCGAACACACAATAGCTCGCGCAGGCCAGGAATAAGACAGCATGAAGCCCAGTGGATGTACGGGCCACCATGGTAGCCTGGAGCGAAGGGTCATGAAGAGGAACATGATCATGCTACCGATAGCAAAGAACGAGAGCCGTTCGGGATCCGGTCCAAAGGGGTTTCTAACCTTTACCATTGTTTCGTTGTAGGGTATCGTAGAACCTATCCTTCCGAACCACCAACCATTGGTGAACTGACGAGTACCCACATCAAAGCCAAGATAGATGGTATAGACGAGGGAAATCACCACCCCGATTATCGCCGCGGCCATGACAGACCAACCGATACCTCTCTGCCAGTTTTTACCGATTTCCGCCAGCTTACCTGCCTGCACAAATGCTGGCATGAAGGTCGACTTGATCTCGCTTAACGGACCGTAGGTTTGGGCGATCGCCGTCATTGTCGGCAAGGTCATGTTGATGGAGCCTATGGAGTAATAGACGAGGACCTGGGCGGTCATGGGGGCTCTGACAAAGGGCAGCCCAGCCTCCGCAACAATCCTCGAAACTCCGATATATATGGCAAATACGGCAGCGATGATGGCACAAGCGATGGGGATGCTCATGCCCAGTTGATTAAGCCAGACCACGGCATAGGCAAATCCCGCGAGAAATCCAAAAACGGCTACGCGATAGGACAACATTTCATCCTGATCATCCACCTGCGGACGTTTGCCAAAAGCTTTGCCGATCACGTCCGTGATGTGATGTCGCGCCCGCCACAATCCCCAAACTACAAATGTCAGAAACGCGCCCATATTCTGCCAATCCAGCATGGGGTTTATTGACGTGTAATTGTCCGCTCCTGGTATTACGTAACCGATTCGGTTTGCGATTCCAACCTGCAAGATGCCGATCATATAGAACACCCAAAATCCGGCAAGGACGTCCAGGTTTACGAAATATGAGATTCCCAGGATTTCAGGCCTGAAATTGACCTCAATTGGGGGAAACCCCTCCCCAAAGAAGATTGGAGGCGCCGAGCCAAAGTAGGGAAACTGCGGCACCGCAGGGGTGAAGAATCCGATCATGTTATACATCATGACACCAAAAGGTATCGAAAAACCTATCCAGAACCGCTTGTCGGTCATGAACGCGGGTAACCCGCTGGGATTGTCCATTCCTTTGGCGAAGGCCAGCGGTATCTGCATTATAGGAAATACGAGTTTTTCGTGCTCCACCCACTGCTTTCGCATAATGACGGCCACGCACAGGCCCATGAAAATCAGAGGCACAATGAGGGTCAGCCACCAGAACAATGGAATACCCCATACACTCCACGGGATCGATTCTCCTGGGGGAATTCCGTCCACGAACCACGTGAGGGCATTGCCATCATTGGTAACGGTTGCCCAAGGCTGCAGGTGTTCGTGAAAGTACTCCCCCCACTGGTTTTCAGGGGTAGCAAGCAGGTAGGGCGCCATGAGCGTAGAAATGAAAGGGGCGCCCATGCCGTTTGTTGTGAGGCCGGAAGCCGCCATGCCCATAATGAGCGGCAGGATAAACTCCTGGGGCGTCAGCATCCACGAGGGCTGCCATCTCTTGAGAATGACATTGAAAATAACCAAATAAAAGAAGACGAGGAAAAGCGCACCAATGTGGAAATGATCGGCCCCAAGCATTGATGAGGCCATGGTGTATTGAAAATAGGGAACAAGGAAGGAGATCAATACGACGCTGATGAGGCCGAGAACCACGGATCGCAGTGTGATAACGCCTGTTCGGCTAAGTGCGTCCTGGAGCATACTGGATGGAGCCTCACAGTTATGGGTGGCAACGTCAAAACGATATGGGTACCGCGAAGACTCTAAGCTATACTTGGTATCTCACCCGTTGTCAACTCATAAATGGATGAAAAGTTGCTCTCATTTTACCTCGAATTTGTGCGG
>JABIQT010000830.1 GCA_018667995.1 Candidatus Latescibacterota bacterium | reverse complement strand
CACGAGTACATTGTATGACATCATAATTCCTTTTAAAGAACAGTCGGTATTCAGATAACGCCGGACTCATCGATCGACAACGTTCCCTGGTTTGCATCCAACGTGGCTCGGACGCCGATCGGCAACGTCGTTTTATAGGTCCCGTGTCCAATTGCCATGCCGGATATCACCGGAATATCTAGCTTGCCAAAATAGTCGTAAAAGACTTCTTCCACGGAGAAATTACCATAAGGAAAGGCCGGACCGTGTGTGGCGCTACCACAGCCGTAGCACTCCCCTATGACTGCACCCGCGATCTGGTCGAGCTTACCCGCTTGGAGCAGTTGATTCAGCATCCGGTCGATTTTATGCGGCTCCTCTCCGACCTCCTCCAGAAATAGGATAGCCCCATCAGAATTCAGCGCCCATGGCGTACCTATACTCGCGGCGAGAAGAGACAGTGTTCCGCCAATCAGCGGTCCTTGAGCCAGTCCAGCATTAATAATCTGTAATGGTGCTGCGTCAGGTGCGTCGTCGATTATCCCGATTGGATTGTCTTGCGTGATGGCTTTTAGCAGCGCCTTTCGGCTATAATCCGGGAATGGATGCTTGCCCAACTCTGACGAAACCATAGGACCCCAGAATGTGACCAGGCCTGTCTCGTTAAGTAAGGCTACCTGGAGGGCAGTGATGTCACTATACCCTATGAACACCTTAGGGTTGGATCTCACCAGTTCAAAATCTACAGTGGGTAACAATCTGCCACATCCATACCCACCTCTGGCACAAAATATGCCCTTTACATCTGGATCCGCAAACATGTCGTGCAGGTCCTGAAGTCTATCCGCATCGGTGCCCGCGAGGAACCCATTGCGCGAAAGAACATGCGATCCGCACTTTACCTGGAACCCCATATCTCTCAATTGGTGAATCCCTTGGGAAAGCGAACTGGGCAGTACCGGGCGACTTGCGGGAGCGACCACGGCGATGGTATCGCCGGTCTGTAGTGCGGCTGGCTTGATCAAGTGCAAGTGATCATCCCTGATTCTGGGCGAGTTATGATTTTTCGATGAATATAGCCTCGGTCACTTACAGCGTCAATTTTATTAGCACTTGCGTTTCTACATCGTATTGCGTTCATAGATTGATAATCATACTAACAATCGGAAACCCATGTTTTATCGGCAGCGATTCAGTTTGGCTACAGTTCTGTTCCTAATGCTCGGCTGCCAGACACAATCGCCTGGAACGCCTCGCCCCAATAGTATCAGGTGGAAAGTGTATGAGAATAGCGTTGCTGGCTACTCGTTGATTTATCCAGATGTCTATACCGTGGAAGAATCGTACCAGGGCAACACGGTGCAGTTCTCGTACGGCGATAGGGTGGCTGTTGCAGTTCATTGGGCATCAGAGGATTCCGAAAATAGCGACGGTCTCTGGTTCGAGCGGCCTGCAGATAGAAAAGTGCCCTTCGCCGGAGGCATCGGGGATGTATTCGACTATATCTCCTATTCCGGATTAACCGGCACCAGGACACTGGCATACGTGATACCGCGGCATGGTGATTTCCTAGGACTGGAATTTAAGACGGATCATGTGGATTTAAACTCAGTTCAGGCCATGACTCTTTCCTCGTTTAATCTCCTCGATTGACCTAAGTGTTACCTTAGCTTTTTTGAAGAAATCCCCTATTTAGTTGTATCTCATAGCGCATCTCGAAAATCCTGAATTTATAAGGTAGTTTTCGGAGTTCACGGCTTTCTCGTCGTCGGTATGGTAGGATTTGAGTGCCAATTCCCGACGAGTGGAGGCTGTTTGGTATATTACATGTCTCAGGGAGGGTATGGAATGGATTTGAGTAACCAGATTGAGAACAGCTTTTCTCGTCGTGGTTTTATGAAGGGCGCGCTTCTTGGCGCCGGCGCATTGACACTTTCTTCAAGATTGGCCTCGGCTGAAATGTTGCTTGCTGGCAAAACTGCCAGTGATATTCATGGCATGGGCGTCGAAAAAGGGTTGGTGCGGATCAACGCCAATGAGAATCCGCTGGGGGCCTCACCAAGGGCTATTGAGGCTGTAGCGCAGCATATGTTCGAGATGAACAGGTACTCCTTTTCCACGGATCTGCCGCTCAAGCTACACAAACACCATGATATCTCATTTGGTGACATTGAGCTGGATTTTGAGGATCCCGCTTCATTTCGCAAATTGAGAGAAATGAATCGCGTGCTCGTTTCCGCCGGATCAGGGCCGATTGTGCAGATGATTGGTGTGATGGGGGTGGGGGATGGAAACGGGGAGGCGATTGAGT